>CALWHD010000045.1 GCA_944380235.1 uncultured Blautia sp. | reverse complement strand
AAAATCTTGGAGGAAACATTCATGAGCGACTTAGCTGCTACAAATTGCGGATGCGGATGCGATGACGGCTGCGGAAACGGTATGGCACGTAACTGGAACTTTGGAGGAGACTGCTGCAGTATTGTCTGGATTTTACTTCTGCTCAGCTGCTGCGGAGGAAACGGCAGTGTATTCGGCGGAAATGGCTGTGGAAACAACGGATGCGGCGACTGCAGCTGCCTGATCATCCTTCTTCTGCTCTTCTGCTGCGGAAACAACGGATGCGGATGCTGAATTTAAAGGCGCTTTTTTAAGCGCGTTCACAAAATGAGAAGACCGCTGTTCCATAAAGGAACAGCGGTATAAAAAGAACATGCACCTGCTGTGCAATTCAAGACCTGTCTGCCCGCCTGGCAGATAAAAGAACGGACTCTTCTTCTGTGCACAATGCTTTTATCTCCAGCGTAGATATGTCTTTGAATTTCCAGCAGAAGCGCTGATAGATTTTGGATTGTTTTGAAAGTCTGATAGACTTCTGATATCTTCATTATGACAATACTTTCTTAAAATGTCAAGAAAATTTATCAGATTTTTTTTATTTTTTTCGACATATTTCGCAATTTTTTCTGTTTCTCAGACTATTCTTCTGCATTTTCTATTTTTCTCCAGGTTCCAAGAGATTCAAATTCCTGAACTGCTTTTGTGGCAGACTGAATAATTTCCTGATCGTATCCGATCATTTCCAGAAGCCGGATGGCATTTCTGGTAGTAACTCTGCCTTTCTTCAGCACATAGTTAAATATCACATCATGTTCCCGTACCTCCTCCTCGAAATGATAATTTTCATATAAATCTTCTAAGATATAAGACAATTCAATATCATGAGTCGCAGCAAAGGAAAGCACATTATCTTTTATAAGTTTCGCCAGAATCCTGGAAGAAGCACCGATTCTCTCTATGGTATTCGTTCCCCGCAGTACCTCATCAATGATGCACAAAATGTTTCCTTCTCTTCCAGACTCATCAAGAATCCTCTTTAAAGAACGAATTTCCACGATATAATAACTTTCCCCGCTCTCCAGGTCATCTTTCAGTGCCATAGAAGTCATAACCTTGTAAAAAGGAGCTTCATAACTGTTTGCCGTGCAGGTATAGACAGTCTGTGCCAGGATGCTGTTTATGGCGATATTTTTCAGGAATGTGGATTTTCCGGAAGCATTGGAACCTGTCACCAGGATTCCTCTTCCGGCAGTAATACTGTTTGCCACAGGATTTTCAATAAGAGGATGGTAGAGGTCATGGACCTCTAAATATGCATGTTCTTTTTCCCGGAAAACGGGCAGGCTGTAGTAAGGCAGCGCCTCTCGGAAAGAAGCTGCAGAGATCATGGAATCCAAAAATCCGAAAAGCTCCATTAACCCTTCAATGTCCCTGATATTTTTCTGCATACATTTCATCATATCATAGAATTTGATAAGATCTATATGTGTCATCATGCGGATATAATCCAGAAAGATTCCCTCTAATCCGCCTCCGGCAGGGCTGCGCTCCACCACGATCCCGGCTCCCCGGCGGAAGCTGGAGAGGGCTTTCTTGTATTTCCGCCCTTTTTCCGTATAAATCTCCAGTTCAGCGATTTTCAGCTTCTCCAGAGCTTTCTGCGCAGCAAGCAGCTGCATGACACAGCCAAAACTGGTAAGATACATCTCAATATCATTTTTCTGTATAAGATAAGTCCCGATATTGACCACCATCATGCCCAGGAAGAAAAACACTCCCACAGAAGGATACAGGGCAAAAGCGAGAAAAGAAAGAAAAAAGAAAGCACATTGTATAATCTGTACCGCACTCCCTTTGACTGCTATATTTTTTGTCACATGTACCGCCTCGTAAACAGACACATTGGGCGGTTTGCGGATATGGGAAAGCAGCTCCTGAATTTTCTGCCTCGCCTCCTGATCCTTTCTGAAAAACTCCATCAGCCGATGGCGTTCTTTTAGCTCTTCTTCCCGGAAAACAGGTGTCCTCAGCATAGCGTAAAGATACTCATCTCCCAGAGAACAAACTGCTTTGTTAATCTCCACAAAAACACGGTCCATATCCAAATCATTCCAGGTAATATCATCGATACAGAACCCTGTCTGCTTCCGGTTATAAAAATACTGGGAAATATGCTCCAGATCTTCCCATGTATATTCTCTGTCGGAGAATTTCCCCCAGGAGTTTATCATTTTCTCTAAAAAACGTTTTCTCCTGCTGTTGTTATCCTTAATGATTCCAAATCCTGCGGCAAGAAAAAACAAAAGCAGGAGCACGATTCCCACAGTGGTTTCGTCCATAATTTCTCCTTTTAAAAATAACTCTTGACGAGCTCAAGCAGTTCCTTGATCTCATTCTCTGTATGAGCATCTGAAAGGAACATTGCCTCAAACTGGGAAGGTGCAAGATGCACGCCGTGATTCAGCATGTATTTAAAATACTGGGCAAATGCTTTTGTATCAGAAGTTTTGGCAGACACATAATCGCAGACCGGAGTTTCCGTAAAAAATACAGAACCCAGAGAGGCCACATAATTTACCTGATAAGGAATCTCTTTTTCCTGGAATATCCTGCGGATTCCCTCAAACAGCATTTCTCCTTTCTGATACAGCCTGGTATAGATATCCTGATCTTCCCAGAGAATCTTCAGCTGAGTAAGTCCTGCAGCCATGGCAATAGGATTTCCGCTCAGGGTTCCTGCCTGATAAACAGGACCTGCCGGAGATACCATCTCCATAATCTCCCTTCTTCCTCCGTAAGCACCCACCGGCATACCTGCTCCAATGATCTTTCCGTAAGTTACCATATCCGGTGTAACATGATAGAATCCGGCAGCTCCTGTAAAGCCCAGACGAAAGCCTGTAATAACTTCATCAAAAATCAGCAGAGCACCATGCTGATCGCAGAGCCTGCGAAGCCCTTCAAGGAATCCATCTGCCGGAGGAACCACACCCATATTCGCAGCTACAGGTTCGACGATTACTGCAGCGACCTGGTCCTTACTTTCTGTCAGAAGCTCTTCCACACTGTTCAGATCATTGTAAACCGCGATCATCGTATCTTCTGTACAGCCTTTTGTTACACCGGCGCTGTCTGGAACACCGCTGGTCATCACACCGCTTCCCGCGCTTACCAGCAGTGCGTCAGAGTGTCCGTGGTAGCAGCCTGCAAACTTGATGATCTTCGGTTTTCCGGTAAAACCTCTTGCCGCCCTAATAGCGCTCATCACTGCTTCGGTTCCGGAGTTTACCATTCGTATCATCTCTACATGGGGAATCCTATCGCAGATAAATTCTGCCATCTCTACTTCCCTCTCTGTGGCACAGCCAAAACTCAGCCCGTTTTCACTGGCACGGATCATCGCTTCCTTGATTTCCTGATTGTTATGTCCCAGGATCATGGGCCCCCAGGAATCAATATAGTCCGTATACTCATTTCCATCCACATCAAAGATCTTACAGCCCACAGCTCCCTGGATAAACCGGGGCGTCTCCCCGATAGAGCCGTAAGCACGCACCGGGCTGTTTACGCCTCCCGGAATTTTCTTTAAAGCACGCTGAAATAGTTCTTCTGATCTTGTCATTAGCCAATTCTCCCTTCGTCCATAAATCCTGCGATTTCTTTGGCAAAATAAGTGAGATAGATGTCTGTCCCCGCGCGGAAAGCTCCGGCGGCCATTTCGCAGATAATATTATCTTCATCTATGTATCCCAGCTTTGCCCCTGCCTTGACCATAGCATATTCTCCGCTGACAGAGTAAGCTGCCACAGGCAGATGTATTTCATTTTTCACTTCACGAATAATATCAAGATAAGAAAGAGCCGGTTTTACCATGATAATAT
>CALWHD010000044.1 GCA_944380235.1 uncultured Blautia sp. | reverse complement strand
ACCTTTGTGATATGATTGTTTTAACAAAGAATAAGGAGGAAAGCGAAATGTCAAAGCAAAAACCAGTCCCCGGTACAGGGGGAGAGCATTACATTCCTTATGAGGAACGCAGCGGTGAGAAATCCACGGTATATTTTACAAGAGACCTTTCGGCGGAAGGCCTCCGGAAAATTTTTGGGCGGGTAAAAGAAACGATCACCGGCAATGTAGGGATCAAGCTGCACACAGGCGAAGCCCACGGTCCTAATATCATCCCGCGCCCCTGGGTAAAAAATCTGATAGAAAAAGATCTTCCGGGCGCTGCTGTAGTAGAGACGAATTCTTATTATGAGGGAGACCGTTATACTACAGAGCAGCACCGGAAGACATTGGAGATCAACGGCTGGAACTTCTGCCCGGTGGACATTATGGACGAAGAGGGCACCGTGGCATTTCCGGTAAAAGGCGGCAAATGGTTTACTGAGATGCGTATGGGAAAAAATCTGCAGAATTATGATTCTCTGCTTGTTCTGACTCATTTTAAAGGGCACAGCAAAGGAGGTTTCGGAGGATCTGATAAAAATATCGGTATCGGCTGTGCAGATGGAAGGATCGGCAAAGCCATGATCCATACCACACCAGGTTCTGCGGATATGTGGGATATTTCCTTTGAGGAGTTCATGGAACGCATGACAGAGTCAGCAAAAGCAGTTACAGACCATTTCGGGGAGCATATTACCTTTGTAAATGTTCTTCGGAATATGTCTGTTTCCTGTGACTGTGAAGGTACCGCGGCAGAACCGGTTGTGACGCCGAATATCGGAATTCTGGCTTCCAGGGATATCCTGGCAGTTGATCAGGCTTCTGTGGATCTTGTCTATGCTCTGAAGGAAGAAGACCGTCATGCGCTTACAGAGAGGATCGAATCACGCCACGGACTTCGCCAGCTGACATATATGAAAGAACTTCATATGGGAAATGACAGATATCACCTCATTGATATAGACAGAGAAGATAAAGAAATCAGCCCGGAGGAAGCAGTGAAGGGTGTAGTTCCTTTTAAGGAAGAAAAATAGTTTGCCGGCTTCGGCTGAGTAAGGAATGAATTTTCAGCAAAAAAGACTGCTGCACACTTGGATCGTCAGAGCAGATGCAGCAGTCTTTTTATGAAAAAGATGGGAGAATCGGAAATGGACCAGACAGACATCAAAATAATAAATATACTCCAGGGAAATGCAAGAATATCCATGACAGAGCTGGGAAATCATGTGGGGCTTACGTCTCCGGCAGTAACAGAAAGAGTAAGAAGACTGGAAGAAAAGGGAATTATAGAAGGATACAGGACCATTATAAAAAGAGGAAAAATCCAGAGAGGCATTGCAGCCTTTATTAATATGGAAATTGCCAGCAGCAGCTGGAACAGACTGGAAAAATATTGTGAGGAGTCCCCTTATGTACTGGAGCTATACCACACAATAGGTGTTTACGGGGCCATGCTGAAAGTATTTGTTCCGGACACAGAAGAATTTGAAAAATTTCAGCATGATCTGGGAAAATATGGGAACACTACATCTTCGGTCATACTTTCGGCAAGATTTTCCCAGAAAGAATTAATGGAAGAATAGGGAAAAAACAGCAGAATAGAAAAGCTGATTCATTATATACAGCCGGCTGGCAGAGCTGTACGTCTTAGGCGAAATCAAAGCTCTGCCAGCCGGTTTTTCTGAAAATTGATAAGCCCATTAAAGTCAATTTTTTTGATTCTCATTTATCAGGGAATTTAAGATTTCTATATCCCCGGGCGAATATACACCTTCAAAACAGGAGAGGGCTGTCCGGCAGTAAAAGGAAAAAGAGTGGGGCAGTTCAGCTGCCGCCAGTTTTTGCAATTTTGTGTTTTTCAGTGAGTATGCTTTTATCTGAGCATAGATACGGTATACAATGCCGGTTTCATACCGGCTTTCCAATTTCCTGGCATAGGAAAGGGCCAGCTGTAAATATCGAAATGCTTCCGGGAAATTTTCTTTCTGTATGAAAAGCAGAGCTTTATAAGAATGAGGAAGGCTTCTTCCCCACATAAGGTTCCCTCTTTCATAATGGAGAAGCGAGGAATTCAGATATTTTTCAGCCAGACTGCAGTCGCCGGACTCTAATGCTGCCATTCCTCCATAGGCATAGAAAATTGCAATGCCGCTGACAAGAAAGTTTCCGCTGCAGATGGAGATTGCCTTTTTATAACAGGCAAGAGCTACAGTATACCTTTTGAGGTGGCGGTAAGATTCTCCGATCCAGGAATAGGCAGCAGCCAGATTATAGAGATGTTTCTCTTTTTCCTGAGAATGGTTGAATATTTTAATTGCCTCAATAAGATTTTTTCTTCCGTCTGACAGGTTTCCGCGCATGATGCAGCGCAGTCCGTCCAGCCGTTTCCATACAGCCAGTTCTTCCGGCTGGGTTTTGGGATCAATCAGAGAAAAGGAATCCCGGATCACTTCGCCCATTTTTTCCGGCTCATAACGGTTAATATAAACACAGATTAACTGGCGGTTTGCCTGAATCTTCTTTTCCATGCAGGAAGCAGAAGAGGAAGAGCTATTCAGGGCTTTTAATTTGTTGATATATACCAGGCCGCGGTCATAGTGGCAGGTTCTGATATAATGACGTCCGATCATATGAAGAAACTCAGAATGTATCTCCAGTGAGGAATTTTCTCCGGACTTATCAAAAAGGAATGCTTCAGAGTAAGAATTTACTTTGGATTCAATTTTTCCCAGAAGTCTTTCAATATCCGTCAGGTCATCCGGAAGCTGTTCTTGTGTCTCCGCTTTCATGTTCAGATTGAAGAGTGTGAGGTTCTTTTCCATGACAGGGAAGAACTCGTGAGTCACGTTCAGGTAATGATACAGATATTTTACAGAGTATTTTAAATATTTTTCATGGTCAGCGCTGCGCTCAAAGTGATAGATCAGTTTGGGATACAGCGCCATATCTTTACTGTTGTTCTGGAGAAGAGTTTCATAGTAACAGCCTGCCTTGCTGTGAAGGACCCTTTTCTTTGTCCATGACATTTCATTATATACATAATCCAGAATTTTTTGATGGGTAAAAGAAAAAAAGGTATTGTTCTGATCTTTGCTTTCCTTCAGCAGATTTTGATTTAAAAGATATTCCAGTATTTCTACCAATTCAAAATCGTCTTTTCTGGAGATCAGAGATAAGCCGCGGAAGGAGATGCCGTCGAAAAAAACGGAAATAAAATCCAGGATTTTTCTGCATTCTTCAGGAAGGGGCTCGATCCTCTGCTGGAGAATATTGCGGATTTTTGGAGTGAGCTCAGTGGGGGAAACGTTGTACCGGAGATTGTTTACTGCCTCTGTGATAAAAAAAGGATTTCCGTCAGTAGCCTGGAAAAATTCTTTTTTTGTATCCTCGGTAAATACATATTCAGGGTAAAGGGTCTGCGCCATTTCCAGAGTTTCCCGGAAGGTAAAAGGATGGAGAGAAATCTTTGTAAGTTTCTGTTGGGACACAAGACCGTTGATAAAGCTCTGGACTTCCGGAGAACAGTCGTTTCTGCAGGTGAATAAAAATGTGATCTGAGGGTTTTCATAGTCGGAGAGGCTGGTAATAAAGTTTCTGAGGAGGGAAAGAGCAGCGCTGTCCGCCCACTGGAGATCATCAAAATAAAAAATAACAGGCTGGCTGAAGGAAAAGTGAATACAGGAATTAATGAAAATACTTTGGATGCTCCTGTAATCATAGGTAGAGATATCGTCTGTGTCCAGTGTGACATTCCAGTGTTCTCTGGTAAATGGAAACAGGGTCCAGATACTCTGGATCAGATAAGAATAAGCCGCCGGATTATCAGATTCTGACAAATACTGTATCAGGGTCTGGACTGGTTTATGCCAGGGCTTCAGAATATAACTTTCTTCTGCGTAGTAGCACTGAGTTGCCAGGAGAAGAAAATGGCGTGACGGCATAAGGGAATCCAGGACAGTGTTAATAAGCCGGGTCTTTCCGATGCCGGCTTCGCCTGTGACCAGAACATGCTGAGAGCTGCCCGGCTGTGACAGCAGGCTCTTGATCTGTTCAATTTCTTTTTTGCGTCCATAGAAACTGCGGGATTTTTCAAAGGAATCTGCCAGTGCCTTTTTTCCCTCCAGAATATGAGAAAGATTTTTGTTCCAGCCTTCTTCAATGGAAGCCGCCAGTTTTTGGAGTTCGTCTCCCGGGGTTTCGAACAATTCCTCAGTGAGAAGCTCTTCCAGATGATTGTAAATCTGAAGAGCCTGGGCATACTGTTTCTTTTCTGAATAAATGTGCATCAGATATTTATAAGCTGTCTCATCAAATTCATTAATGGAAATCTGCTGTTTGCAGAGGGATTCACATAAGGTATAATCTTTGGAACGATAGCTTTCCCGGATGGAATCCTGAAGGCGGTTTAGATAAAGACTTTTGTACATCTGTCGGGTGTTTGATACCCAGGAATTAAACTGGGTATTATTTTTTAAATAAAATCCGTCCAGAAAGTCTCCGCGGTACAGGGAAAGGGGCGCGGAGGCTTTTAAAAATTGATCGGTATCCAGACGAAGGTCGTATTCAGGGCTGATTCGGATTATACTGCCCGACTCTTTTTGTATAAAATCTTTTCCAAGTGTTTTTCGGATAATATAAAATGCATTTCTCAGATTGGCATTCAGTTTTTCTTCTGTACAGGAGTCTTCCCAGATAAGACCGGCCAATGTTTCGCGATTTACCGCTTTCTGTATGACGAGATAATAAAATACAGCCTCTGCCTGGCGGTAGGGAAATACAACGGGAAGCTGGTCTTTTAAAATAGAAGGCATACCCAGAAGGCAAATCTTCAATTCTGTATTCATAGGTGTATTCTCCATTTTGAATCAAATTCCATGTACTATCTTATAATTATTCAGTATTATAAATTTTTTGTCAAAAAAATACAAGAGAAAAAATGTTTTTTGACATTGTTTTTGATATTTCTTTGATGTGGAAGGATTATAATCTCGTTACAGTAAGAAAAACGGAAGGCGGGTATCTATAATGAAAGAATATAAGATTATAGGAAAAGATATACCAAATGATAAGGCCTACGGGAAAGTGACGGGAAAATTGAAGTACTGTGCGGATTATCAGTCTGTTGGAATGCTCCATATGAAGCTGAAGCACAGTACGTTCGCCCATGGGATCATACGCAGTATTAACAGCAGCCGGGCATGGGAGATACAAGGCGTAAAGGCTGTTTATACATGGGAAAATACTCCGGGAGATTTTTATGACAGGGGGAGAGTGGAAGCATGGGAAGAGGTTCCTAACCAGGAAAAACTGTTTGACAGACATATCCGATATTGGGGGGAAAGAGTTGCTGCAGTGGTGGCAGATACAGAAGAAGCTGCGCAAAAGGCATGCGATTTGATTGAGGTGGAATATGAGGAACTTCCTGCGGTCATCTCTATGGAACAAGCTGTGCAGGAAGATGCGTTCCCTGTACACGAACAAGGGAATGTCTATCGTATTCCTTCCTTTGATCATGGAAATTATCAGGATGCAGATGGAGAATATGTACATAAAAGTAAGTCACATATTGGAAGGATGACCCATCTGGCCATGGAGACACAGAGCTGCCGCGCGCTTTATGATCCTTCAGAAGAACTCCTGACTGTTTGGTCTGGCTGCCAGACAGTTTTTGGTGTAAGAAGTACGGTAGCGCAGTTTCTCCATATGGATTATGCAAAAGTGCGGGTGATCAAGGCGCCTATGGGAGGCTCCTTTGGAGTGAGGCAGGAGACCCTGCTGGAACCGCTGACAGCATATGCGGCAAAAGATCTGCAGGCAGATGTAAAGCTGGTCTATACAAGGGAGGAACAGATCGTCAATTCCATGATGAAGCACAGTCTTGACGGAACTGTGGAAAGTAAGGTAACAGAAGACGGGAAGATTGTGGGAGTGTCTATGTCCTGCCAGCTGGATGCCGGGGCATATCTGACCGTCTCCAAAGGGTATGCCGCTACTATTGGAGAGAAAATAGCAAAAGTCTATTCCATGCCCAATATTCATTTTGAGGGAAAGGTCATCTGTACTAATACACCCATCAACGGAAGTTTCAGAAGCTGGGGTTCTTGTGAAGAGGCACTGCTCTTGGAAAACCACTGGAATATGGTAGCCAGGGATATGGGAATAGATCCGGTAGAATTTCGCCTGAAAAATATTTTATATCCATATGAAATGGAAGTGGTCCACAAAATTCCTGTGGGAAATGTTCACTTTCAGGAATGTCTCATACAGGGGAGAGAAGAATTCCAGTGGGAAGAAAAGAAGAAACAATGCAGAGAAAAAAACAGTGCTCAGAAAAGATTTCGCTATGGAGTAGGGATGGCGCTTGCCTCCCATACCAGTTCCTTTTATCCATACAGGGTGGATATTGCATCGGCAGCGGCAAGGATCCAGGAAGACGGAAGCCTGATCATCCATGCAGGCATTCATGATCATGGATGCGGTACAGTGACAGCTATGAAGAAAATAGCTTCAGAGATCATGGAAATAGGGGTGGAGAAGATCCAGCTTTCTGAGGCAGATACCCAGAACAACCTGTATGATTATGGATGCTATGCCAGCAGGACTGTTTATTCCATCGGGAAAGCAGTAAAGGAATGCTGCGAAGGTCTTTTGAAACTGGCAGAAGAAAGAGCAGCGGAAGCGCTGGGATGCAGCCGGAGTTTTCTAAGGTATCGAAACGGAGAATTTTATAAAGAGATGGAGCCGGAAAAGAAAATTTCTCTTCACCAGGTATGCAGGTATTCTATACAGACAATGGGCAGAGATTTGTATTATGCTGCTACCACCAATGCCAGAGAGAATCCGGGCGTGGCAGCGGCTCATTTCACAGAGGTAGAAGCGGATACCTATACGGGAAGGGTAAGGATCAAAGATTGTTTGTCTGTTCATGATATCGGAAAAGCCATAAATCCTGAGATGTGCATAGGACAGGTAGGAAGCGGGATCCAGCAGGGAATCGGGATGGCGCTGAGAGAAGAGATCAAGATTGATCCTAAAACAGGAAGAACACTGATCACGAATCTGAAAAATTATGAGAACATCAATGCCTGGGATATGCCGAAATACCGGGTCCTGTTTATTGAAGAGCCGGAGGAGAGCGGACCTTTCGGCGCAAAATCCATCGGAGAGGTAGTGCTGGTGCCGGTGGCACCTGCTGTTGTCGCTGCTGTGAATGATGCACTTGGAACAAATCTGACTCATCTGCCTCTTACACCGTCCGTAATTTTAGAAGCATTGGAGGGGAAAGGATGAATTTACAGTTTAAGCTGAACGGAAAAGATATAAAAATGGAAGTCCGGGGAGAAAAACGTCTTCTTGATTTTATAAGGGACGATTTACATCTGACAGGTACCAAAGAGGGATGCGGCATAGGCGAGTGCGGAGCCTGTACCGTTGTATTAAATGGAGAAGCAATCCACTCCTGCCTGACAGTAGCAGGACAGGTACAGGGCGGAGAACTGTGGACGATAGAGGGAGTGGAAAAGGATCGGGAATTATCTGCACTTCAAAAGGCCTTTATTGAGAAAGGAGCTGTCCAGTGCGGTTTCTGTACGCCAGGAATGATCATGTCTGCCAAAGCCCTGCTGATGAAAAATCCTGATCCTTCAGACGAAGAAATCCGAAGAGCACTGGCAGGAAATATCTGCAGATGTTCGGGTTACCGGGAAATTATAGAAGCAGTGAAAGCCGCAGCGCAGCAGGGAGAATAATTATGGAAAGAATGGAGA
>CALWHD010000043.1 GCA_944380235.1 uncultured Blautia sp. | reverse complement strand
TACGGTTTACCTTGGTGACCAGTTTTGCGGAAGAATTTTTTTTGGCGAACAGAGAAAGGAGAATATTCTCTTCATCCATATTTGTCAGAGTGACAAAAGACTCTGTCTGCGTAAGTCCTTCCTGGAGAAGGAGCTTTTTGTCTGTACCGTCTCCGCAGATAACGGTAGCTGTGGGAAGCAGCTCGCTTAATTCATCGCAGCGCTTTTTGTTGGATTCCACAATACGTACGCGGATTTTCATGTCAGACAAAAGTGCCGCCAGATAGTAACCCAAAGTGCCGCCGCCTACGATCAGGGATGTTTTCACCTGGTGGGTATGGACACCAATCTTTTTGAAGAAAGCAGCAGAGTTTTTAGGAGAGGCAATAATGGAAACCAGATCATTGTCATGGATCACAAAGTTTCCGGAAGGTATGGAAACCTCATTGTCTCTTTCAATACCGCAGATCAGAATGTCACACCGGTATTTTTCTGCAATCTGCATCACTGACAGTCCGTCCAGATTAAAAGAAGGACTGACTTTAAATTTCAGCAGCTCTACCCTGCCTTTGGCAAAGGTATCCAGCTTGATGGCAGAAGGGAAACGCAGCAGGCGTGAAATTTCCATGGCAGCCGCCAGTTCAGGATTGATGATCATGGAAATACCAAGCCTTCTTTTGATAAAGTTCAGTTCTTTATGGTACACAGGGTTACGGACCCGGGCAATGGTTTTACATTTGCTGACTCTTTTTGCGATCAGGCAGCACAGAAGGTTCAGCTCATCAGAACCAGTTACTGCGATCAGCATGTGCGCATGTTCTACGTCCGCATTGGAGAGAACTCCGATACTGGAAGCGTTCCCTGTAATACCCAGGACATCATAAGATTCAGAGAGTTCCTGAACTTTCTCAGGGTTTGTGTCGATTACTACAAGATTGTGTTCCTCACTGGAAAGCTGCTCTGTCAGGGTACTTCCTACTTTTCCGCAGCCTATGATTATAATATTCATAATATCCTCCGTGTGAAAAGATAAAAATAATATAAAAGTTCTAAAGATTACATGAAAATGCAATCCAGATTATTATAGCACCTTTCGACAGGTTTACAATGGGTACAGATAAGATTTTTTCAGATGTTTGACACAGGAAGGTGTTTTTGATATACAATATAGAAAACACCGATATACAGCGTGGCCGGAAATACAGGACACGCTCTGGAAATGAGACAGATCAGCAGATAAATCTGCAGAAAGGAAAGGGTATGGCATACATAGAATTTCAGCATGTAAAGAAGTATTATGGGAAGAAAGATGAAGCTGTGATAAAGGCGCTGGACGATGCCAGCTTTACCGTGGAGCAGGGAGAACTGGCAGTAATCCTGGGAGCTTCCGGAGCAGGCAAGACCACAGCATTGAATATCCTGGGCGGAATGGACCAGGTTACAGACGGAGATGTGATCGTGGCAGGAGAGCATCTCAATCATTATAAGGAGAAAGATCTGGTAACTTATCGGAGAAATGCGGTGGGATTTGTGTTTCAGTTCTATAATCTGGTTCCCAATCTGACAGCACTTGAGAATGTGGAATTAGCGGTGCAGATCTGCAAAGATTCCCTGAAGCCGGAGGAAGTTTTGGAAAAGGTAGGGCTTCAGGACCGTATGAAAAATTTTCCGGCACAGCTTTCCGGAGGAGAGCAGCAGAGAGTGGCTATTGCCAGGGCCATTGCGAAGAACCCCAAGCTCCTGTTGTGTGATGAGCCTACAGGTGCGCTGGATTATAATACAGGAAAACAGATTCTGAAACTCCTTCAGGATACCTGCAGAAAAGAGCATATGACAGTTATTATCATTACCCATAATTCCGCCATTGCCCCTATGGCGGACAGAGTCATCCGCTTTAAAAGCGGAAAAGTAACAGAAACCGTGTTAAATGAAAATCCCACACCTGTGGAAGAGATCGAATGGTAAATTTTTTTAGAAAGTCAAAGGAGACATCAGTGAGATGTCTCTTTTTTGTATTCAGACAGATTCCAGAGCCGTTTTTTGCCCGTCTTTGCCATGCATTTCCAAGTGTTTCCGGATTATTCTTGTGAAATGTGTATAGGGGGAATGGTAGATAATAAAATATCATTCAAGAAAATATACAATAAAATAGAGAAAAAACAAAAAAAATATATATTTTGCTGGAAAAATATATTGACTATTTGTATACAAGTTGTATAATATAAGTATGCAGATGAAGAGAAAGGAGGTAACATGAATGCCAATGCTTCTTGCAGAGGATTATGAATATAAACTTCCAAAATTAACACGTGTCAGACAGCATTTTGACAGCAAAAAAATTAAGGATATAGAAATCGCCGTCAGAGAGGAGCTGGGAAGAAAAGAGATTCGGGAAAAAATACAGAAAGGCAGTAAAACAGCTGTAGCAGTGGGAAGCAGAGGAATACGGAATCTGGAACAAATTGTAAAAGTTTTGATCCGGGAACTGAAGCTGCTGGGGGCAGAACCCTATATTGTATCTGCTATGGGAAGCCATGGAGGCGGCACAGAAGACGGGCAGAGAGAAATTCTTTCGGGATACGGAATTACAGAAGAGAAAATGGGCGTACCCGTGGTGACTACAGTGGATGTGGAATGTACAGGGCAACTGCCGGGAGGACAAAAGATTTACTTTGACAGGGCAGCTGCTCAGGCAGACGCTATTATCCCGGTAAACCGGATTAAATTGCATACAGATTTTACAGGACCTCTGCAGAGTGGACTGAGCAAGATGTTGGTGATCGGGCTTGGAAATCAAAAGGGATGTTCTTCCATACATGAGGAAGAGCCAAGGCGGTTTGCAGAGATTATCGAAAAAGCAGCAGAAATCATCCTGGAGAAATATCCGGTGGTTTTCGGATTAGGCATCATTGAAAATGCCTATGATCAGACCTGCCATATAGAAGCGGTTCCCAGGGAATGCTTTATCAAAAGAGAAAAAGAACTGGTCCAGACTGCAAAAAAAATGATGCCGGTACTAATGGTTCCCGAAATTGATATTCTTATTGTAGAAGAAATTGGAAAGAATATTTCCGGTGCAGGGTATGATCCTAATATTCTGGGAAGAAGTTCCGTATTGACAGAATTTTCCCTTCCTGTTCCAAAGATACAGAAAATGGTTCTGCTGGATATTACACCGGAATCTCATGGAAATGGAATTGGTGTGGGAATGTTTGATGTGATCACCAGAAAAGTGATGGATCAGCTGGATCTGGAAGCCATGTATGCCAATGCCCTGGCATGCCGCTGTATAGAAGATGCCAGAATTCCTCTGGCTGCAGGAGATGAAAATGAAGCTGTAAGGGCAGCGGTTAAATGTATCCGGGGAATTGAGAAGGACAGGCTGAAAATCGTAAAGATAAAAAATACTCTGAGCCTGGAAGAAATATGGGTTTCTCCGGCAGTATTGGAAGATATCAGGAGCAATCCTGAAATAAAGATAGAAGAGGAGGAAAAATGTATATGAAACTGACACAGGAACAACAGGATATGCTTGATGGAAAGTATGGAAAAGGTACGGCATATGCCATGAAAATTCAGGTGGCGATCGGAGAGTCCTTTGACGCGGAGAGAATGGTTCCCATCACCAGGGCCCATGTGGCTCTTTCTAATCAGGAGGCAGATCTCTGGTTTTGCGAAAAACTTTTAAGTGAAGGGGCGAAGTGCAGAGTAACGCCTACGGTCAATCCTGGATTTTGCCTCGAATTCTTTAAAAAACGGGATATGGTGGCACCCGAATTTGCAGATCTGATGCAGCGTACCCACAATGCTTATAAAGCGATCGGAGCACAGCTTACTTATAATTGCACCCCGTATATTGATACGAATGTTCCCAATTTTAAAGAAGTCATTGCTTATTCTGAATCCAGTGCTACCCCCTATGCCAATGCTGTCTGGGGAGCCAGGACCAACAGGGAAGGTGCAAACAGCGCTCTGTGTGCGGCAATTACCGGATACGTACCAGAGTATGGACTTTTATTAGACGAAAACAGAAAGGGAGATATCCTGGTGGAAGTACAGGCAGATGTCAAAACTCCCTATGATTATCATATTATCGGGATGTTGGGAAAGAAAATCGGAGACGGTATTCCTGTATTCACCGGATTTCCCAAAGAAACCATTACAAAAGAAGCTCTGAGAAATCTGGGAGCACAGTTAAATACTTCCGGGGCATATGGAATGTATCACATTGTAGGATTTACACCCGAAGCACCGGATATGGAAACTGCTTTCGGCGGAAAAGAACCTAAGAGAAAAGTAGTCCTTACCAATGAAGATAAAGAAGCCATTTTAAAAGAGATTTCTCTGGAAGGCAACCGTGAGATAGATTTTGCCATGTTCGGATGTCCGCATTTTACCCTGGAAGAGGTAAAATACATTGCAGGAAAGCTGGAGGGAAAAGAACTGAAAAAAGAAATGTGGATATTGGTTTCCAGCCATGTGAAAGAAATGGCAGTGCGCATGGGATTTGACGAGATTATTAGTAAGGCAGGAGGGTTTATTGTACCGGATACCTGTCCTGATCAGCCCTGCTGGAGACATTTAGAGGGAAAAGTGGGAATCACGGAATCTCCTAAGTGTGCGTACTATCCTCAGAGAAGAGGAATTCATTTTGTGATCAGAGATCTGGACACCTGTATAGAAGCTGCATTGACAGGGGAGGTAAAGTAGATGAGTAAGAAATTTAAATGTCATAAAATTTCAGAGGGCTGTGTGGAAGCTCAGGCAGTTGTATCCAAAGACAATATTATGTTTTACCTTATTAATCCTGAGAGCGGGGAAGTGATCGAAAATGCTCATGATCTGGAAGGAAAGAGCATTGCAAAGAAAATTTTGATTTTCCCTGGGGGAAAAGGAAGTTCTGTGGTGCAGGCAGATGGGCTGTATCAATTGAAAATGCGCGGGAATATGCCGGCGGCAATGGTAATACAGTATCCGGAGACTGTTTTGGTCTCCAGTGCCATTATCATGGAAATTCCCATGGTGGACAAGGTAGATCCTGCCTTTTATGAAGAAGTAAAAGAAGGAGATTTGGTACGGATCGACGCGGACCATGAGGTGGTGGAAATACTGTAGGTTCTGTATAAAGGAGGAGGCACATGAAACGAAAGAGACTAGCAGCAGCAGGACTGGCGGCAGTAATGATCCTGAGCATGTCATCCTGCGGAAGAAACGCGGGGAACGGGGGAAATGCCGGAGATGATACGGTTACCATCAACATCGGACATGTAGAGGCAGAAGACCGCTCTACTCACCAGGCACTGGTGGAGTACTTTAAGGA
The DNA here is from genome assembly GCA_944380235.1 of uncultured Blautia sp. Classification (GTDB taxonomy): domain Bacteria; phylum Bacillota; class Clostridia; order Lachnospirales; family Lachnospiraceae; genus Blautia. The sequence goes on along the minus strand of CALWHD010000043.1, from coordinate 21,447 downwards.
GACTGTGGAAGAAAAGTCCAACGGCACGATTTCCGTGCAGATTTATCCCAACAGTGTGCTGGGAGGTGATTCTGAACTTACAGAATCTGTTGCCATGGGAACCCTGGAAGCGGCGCTTCCTTCCACTTCCGTACTTGTAAGCTATTCGGATGATTTTGGCATTATGGATATGCCTTATCTTTTCAGTAGTCCGGAAAACGCATTTTCTGCTATGGATGGAGATCTGGGTGGATATTTTAATGAAAAGCTGGAAGAAGTAGGGATACACAGCCTGGGATATTCGTATAACGGACTGCGGAGCATGACCAACAGCTCTCATCCTATTGAAACACCGGAAGACCTGAAAGGATTGAAGATGCGGGTTATGGAAAATGAAGTTTTTATAGATTTTTTTCAGACTCTGGGAGCCAGCGCTACCCCTATGAGCTTCAATGAGCTTTTCACAGGTCTTCAGCAGCATACTGTGGACGGAGAAGAAAATCCGCCTTCTCTGATCTATGCAAGTAAGTTCCAGGAAGTACAGGAGTATCTAAGCCTTACAGAACATGTAAATAATTTTCTGGGATTTATTATGAATCAGGACTTTTATAACAGTCTGACGGAAGAGCAGAGGACCATTATTGATGAAGCTGCCGGAGAATTTGTGGAGCAGCAAAGGCAGATGGAACTGGAAGACACAGAACGTTACATAGAACTGCTGGAGGAAGAGGGTATGCAGGTTAACCGGCTGAACGATGAGCAGAAGGCAGCTTTCCGCCAGGAACTGGAGCCCATGTATGAAAAATACAGAGCACAGTACGGGGAAGAAGTCTTTGAGATGGCAGAAAAGTACGAAGAGTAAGGAGGAGTTAGTTTGAAAAAGAAAAATATCCTGCAAAAAATAGCTTTTGGCTATGACCGGCTGGAGGAATATCTTCTGATCGGAAGTCTGGTCTTTAGCGTTCTCCTGATATTTTTTCAGGTAGTTATGCGTACTGTATTTCATAATTCTCTGTCCTGGTCGGAAGAATTATCCAGATACATCTTTATCTGGCAGATCGGGCTGGGTGCAAGCATTGCCCTGAAAGAAGATGAACATATTAATGTTACACTTATCTATAATTTTGTAAAAAAAGAAAGAGCACAGGCAGTCATTCATGCGATTGCGGATGTATGCTGGTTTTTGTTCAGCTTTTTCCTTATTTTTAATGGAAAATCGCTGCTGACATCTATTTTCTCCAGAAATGTGACCTCTTCAGGCCTGGGAGTGCCTATGGTGGCAGTGTATGCGGCACTTCCAACGGCCTCTGTTTTAATCTGTATCCGTCTGCTTCCCAGACTCTGGATGGATGTGAAGGAAGTTCTGGGAATAGAGGAAAAATCAGAAGAGGAAAAGAACGGAGGTGAAGAAAGATGAGCGCAGTTGTATTATTTGGTTCTTTCCTTATACTTTTATTACTCAGCGTGCCCATCGGATATGCCATTGGGATATCCAGTCTGATCGGTATTTATTACTTTTCTGATATTCCGCTGGAGATTATTGCCCAGAAATCTATCACCGGAGTAGATTCTTTTCCGCTTCTGGCAATTCCGTTTTTTATGCTGGCGGGAAATCTTATGAGCAGCGGTGGAATCGCAAAGAGACTGGTAAACTTTTTTGATTCTCTTATCGGCCATGTAAACGGAGGGCTGGGTATCGTCACAGTCATTGTGTGCATGTTCTTTGCGGCAATTTCAGGATCCGCAGTCGCTACTGTGTCCGCGGTAGGCGCATTCATGATTCCGGAGATGGTGGAGCATGGATATGATAAAAAATTCAGTGCGGCTTTAACCGCGGCAGCGGGAACGATCGGTGTCATCATACCGCCGAGTATTCCCTTTGTTATTTACGGAGTGACTTCCGGAACATCCATTACGGATCTTTTTACTGCTGGTTTTCTGCCGGGCATTATGATGGGAGTGGCATTGATCATTGTATGCTGGCTGGTATCAAAACAGAAAGGATATAAAGGAAAAGGAAAACGTTCCAGCCTGAAAGAAATATGGACTTCCTTTAAGGATGCCATTTGGGCTATTCTTTCTCCTGTGATTATTCTGGGCGGTATTTACTCTGGATTATTTACGCCAACAGAGGCGGCAGTGGTTTCTGTTGTATATTCCTTTATTGTAGGGGTGTTTGTTTATAAAGAGTTGAATTTCAAAGGCGGCTATAAGGCATTTAAAGACGCAGTGGTAGTCAATGGAGCTACGACTTTTATGGTTGGATTTTCTTCTGTGTTTGCAGCCTTCCTTACCATGGCACAGATTCCGAATATGATCGCAAATGGAATTACTAATCTTACAGACAATAAATTCCTGATTCTGCTGATCATCAACCTGTTCCTGCTGGTAGTAGGTATGTTTGTGGACAATATTCCGGCAACTATCATTCTTACACCGATTCTTCTTCCGATCTGTACTGCTTTCGGAATGAGTCCGGTAACCTTCGGAATTATGCTGACGATGAATCTTGCTATTGGATTTTGTTCGCCGCCTTATGGAATTAACCTGTTTGTGGCAAGTTCCATTTCTAAAGTATCCATTGAGGACCTGACAAAGAACATAGTGAAACCTCTGATCGGACTTTTGGCGGTATTGCTTTTAATTACATATGTTCCTTACTTTACAACCCTCTTTTTATAACTATACACAGCCGGACTGAAAAACAGTCCAGGAAAGCACCTGTCTCTTTTGGGGCAGGTGTTTTTACGCCTGTTTGCCCGCGTTTTCTCCGTTTCATCAGTTGCCATAAATATGTATTTTGTATTATACTATATAACACTAAGAGTGTTGAGGTGCAAAAGTGAACGAATTTAAAAATATGAAGTTGAAGATGAAAAAGAAAAGTTTTACAGATGTGGCATATGAGAAGATCAGGGAGCTGATTCTGAGTGAAGAAATTGAGCCGGGAGAAGTAGTCAGTGAAAATCAGCTTGCCGAGTACTTGAATATGAGCCGAACTCCGGTGAGAGAGGCCATTCGCAGGCTGGAAGCAGATGGCATCCTTGTGTCCAGACAGGGGTATGGAACCGTTCTGAAAATGTTGACTCTGAAGGACATCGAGGATATTTTTGAAGTGCGGGAGGCCATGGAACTGATTGCAGCAGAGACGGCGATTCATAATATTACAAAGGAAGAGATTCAGGAGCTAAAAGAAAAGCTGATGAACCTTTTGGAACGTTTTCACAGAGGGGAAATAATTGAAAAAAGAGAATTTACAAAGATTGACGGCGAGATTCATGATCTGATCGTGAGGCGGTCAGACAATGAATATGTAAAAGTGCTGATGGAACGGATTTATTTTAATGTAGACAGATACCGGTGTATTTCTTACAAAGTTTCTCTTGATCTGGAGGAAAGTACCGGACAGCATTTAGATCTGCTGCAGTGTATGGAAGAAAGAGATATAGAAAAATTTACGAAGCATTTGAAGAAGCATATACAGTGGTCACTGGACATTATTCGAGATCATGTGAGATTATAAGCATGGAATTTTCTGTTATGGGATACCGTTATACTATACACATAACAGAAGAGGGTTTATTTGAAAAATACAAAAGAATACAGAACAGAAAAGAGGAGGCAGAAAGATGGTTATCAGAGAAGAAGTAAGGAAAATGAAAGCAGACAGCTTTCAGATGGCAGCTTTAAGTGTAGAACAGAGAAACCAGGCACTCAGGGCAGCAGCCGAAGCCCTGACAGAGAAAAAGGAGGAAATCTTCGCAGCAAACGAAGAGGATATGGAAGCAGCCAGGAAGGCAGGAATCCAGCAGTCTGTAATGAAGAGGCTGAAATTTGATCAGCATAAATTAAGTGATGTGATAAAAGGAATCGAGAATCTGATAGAACTTCCTGACCCGCTGTCAAAGGTACAGCTGGCAAGGGAGCTGGATACAGGTCTTGAACTGTATCGTGTCACCTGTCCCATCGGCGTGATCGGTATTATTTTTGAAGCAAGACCGGATGCTTTGGTGCAGATTTCTTCTCTTTGTATAAAAAGCGGAAACTGCGCGGTACTAAAAGGAGGAAAAGAGACTGCGAGGACAAATAAAGTTCTTTTTGACACGATTTACCGGGCAGTGACGAAGAGCGGTCTTCCGGCAGGCTGCATGCTTCAGGCAGAACAGCACAATGAGATCGATGAACTGCTTTCCTGTCATGACTGCGTGGATCTGTTGATCCCAAGAGGTTCCAACAGCTTCGTTCAGTACATTATGAACCATACGAAAATCCCGGTGATGGGACATGCAGACGGAGTATGCCATGTTTACGTAGATGAAACTTTTGATCCGGAGAAAGCAGTCCCGGTGATCCTGGATGCCAAGACACAATATACAGCCGCCTGCAATGCTGCGGAGACCCTTCTCATCCATAGAAAAGCGTCAGAAAATTTCCTCCCTCTTATTGCAGAAAAGCTGAGAGAGGCAGGGGTAAAGATTCGCGGTACACAGGAAGCTGCGGACAGGATTTCCTGTGAAGTGATGACAGAAGAAGAATTTCATACAGAATATCTGGATATGGAGATTTCCATCAAACTGGTAGATTCCCTGGAAGAGGCAGTCAGTCACATCAACCGTTTCGGCTCTCACCATACAGACTGTATTATTACAGAAAACAGGGAACATGCAGAGAAGTTTATGCAGCTGGTAGATTCTGCAGGGGTGTACCTGAACTGTTCCACCAGATTTGCAGATGGATTCCGGTATGGATTTGGCGCAGAGGTAGGCATCAGTACAGGGAAAATCCATGCCAGAGGACCAGTAGGATTAGAAGGGCTGGTAACTTATAAGTACAAACTTTTCGGCAGCGGACAGATTGTAGGAGATTATGCGGAAGGAAGAAAAGAATTTCATTTCCGGGATCTGGAAGGATAATTCGATGGAAAAAATCAAGACATTGCTTACCGGGCTGGTTCCGGGAGTAGTATTTATACTGGCGCAGAGTATTATTGTCCTGTGTTTTGATACAGTATGCTGGCTTATTGCGGCTGCCCTTGCCAATGTGGGAATTGCTCCATCGGGCTTTCTGGAGACCATGGAGAGGGAAGGCAGCTATCTGATCGGGATCATAGGAGATGGAATCTTCCTGATCTTTGGATTCCTGTGGTATCGCAGACTTTTTTGGTATGTAAGGCAGGAGGAAGGAAAAAAAGTGCTGGGAGTAAAGGCACTGTTATTTCTTCTGGTAAGCGGTGCTGCCCTGCAGTTTGCCACAGATGTGATACTGACCTGGATGCAGGTATTTCTTCCCCGGATGATGGAATCCTACGGACAGGTGATGGAGAGTCTGGGAATGACATCGCCTTCTATCTGTTCTGTGCTCTATACAGTCGTTTTTGCCCCGGTAGCAGAGGAGCTTGCTTTCCGCGGTCTGACTATGAGGATTTTAAGAAGAGAGTTTTCTTTTTGGACGGCAAATCTGATACAGGCGCTCTTTTTCGCTCTGATGCACGGGAATTTGGTACAGGGACTTTATGCGTTTGCGGCAGGTATGTTTTTAGGCTGGCTTCTCCGGAGATATGGAAGTTTAAAAGCCCCTGTACTCTGTCATTTTGCAGTGAATCTTTCCGGGGCGCTGATGGGCTTTTTTCCATTTGGCGTTCTTGGGCTGACAGCGGGAGCTGTGATACTGGCTGCTGTGGCAGTTGTCCTGGGATATTCAGAAGAAAAAAGATAATGATTTACAGTCAGAGATTTTCTCAAGAAGCAGAAGATCTCTGACTGTTTTTTATGAAATCGGCGGTTCGAAAAGTGAGCCGTTCAGATGAATTTATTAGGAAAATAAAAAATTTTATCTCTACATATTGACAACTTTATTTGTCATCTGTTAGTATTTGTGACAAAGATAATTGTCAATATGACAATGTTCTTTGTCAGATGGCAAATGAAATTTTAGAAGAGAAAAAGGTAAAGCCGATTTCTATAGATTATAAAAGTACATTTGCAGAAAACTGACAGAAGCAACTGATTAAAAAAAATATTATGTAAACTTTTTAGGGGGGGGTAGAATAAGGTGCCTTTATACAATTGCCTGAAGGAATACAGAGCAAGACTTGGAATCAACCAGCAGGAACTGGGGAAAAGAGTGGGGGCATCGCGGCAGACAATCAGCCTGATCGAGAGAGGAGATTATTCTCCTTCCGTAACGCTTGCACTGAAGATTGCCAGAGAGTGCGGCGTCAGTGTGGAAGAAATTTTCAGATATGAAGAAGGAGAAGACGATGAGTAAAAAAAGAAAAGAAACAGGAAGAAAAATGGGAATTGTTCAGACGCTTCTGGTCGCCTGTATCGGCGCAGCCATCGGAGGCGGCGGGAAAATGGCAGCAGGAATGCACGAAGACAGCCTCAGAACGTTTCTTGACCGGAGCGAAGGCTGGTTTATGGACCATTCTTCATGGCTGCTTCTGCTTTCATCAGCGGCAATCTGTATATTGTGTACCGTCTTTGTACTGCGGATGAGGAAGGCATGCAGCCGCTGTGAGGAAGAGGATGAGGCGGAGGCAGAGCGGATTGAAAAAACGCAGCAGAGGTACCAGTCTTTTATGGGGCTGTTCATTGCTGTGGAAGCCATTCTCTCAGGGGTTGTGATCGCCAGTTTGGGAGGAAGTCAGGGAGATTCATTTACGCTGGCGGCCATAGGAACCTTTTTTCTTTCCGCTGTCTGGATCCTTATCAGCTGGGACCGGCTGGTAAAATATGAAAAACAGATGAATCCGGAGAAAAAAGGAAATATATTCAGCTGGAATTTCAATAAAGAATGGCTGCAAAGCTGCGACGAAAGGGAGAAGCTGAAGCTTTTCCGGGCAGCTTATTATACGCATCTTTCCATGCAGATACTTTACCTTGTGATATTTTGCGTATTGATCCTTTTATCCGGGATCGTGAAGGTGGGTGTTCTTCCATTTGTTATTTTGGGAGCTGTATGGATGTTTCAGCTTCTCTCTTATCAGTATCAGTATGAACATAAAAATGAATGAAAAGCAGGAGGAAATTATGGGACTGATCGTAAACGAATTAACCAAGAGGTTTGGCAGCAAAACTGCAGTAGATCACTTAAGCTTCTCTATGGACAGTCCGGGAGTATTCGGACTTCTGGGAACCAACGGAGCAGGCAAGACTACCACCATCCGAAATATTCTCGGAATCATGACCCCGGACGAAGGAGAAGCTACATGGAATGGGACTCCCATTACGCGGGAAACCCTTGCCTTTGGCTATCTGCCGGAGGAGAGAGGTATCTATATGAAGACGAAAGTGCTGGAGCAGCTGATTTACTTCGGAATGCTCAGAGGCATGAAAAAAGAGGCGGCAAGAAAATCTGCATTTCACTACATGAAGAAACTGAAAGTTGAAGAATATAGAAATATGCCGGCGGAAAAACTTTCCAAAGGAAATCAGCAAAAAGTGCAGCTGATCGCAGCGATTATACATAACCCCAGGCTGATCTTTCTGGACGAGCCTTTTTCCGGCCTTGATCCGGTGAATGCCCGGGTACTGAAGAACCTGGTGGAAGATCTGGTGGAGGAAGGAAAATATATTATCCTCAGCACCCATCAGATGGAGACGGTAGAAGAGTACTGTAAGGATCTGGTGATCCTGGATCGGGGAAAAACACTGCTGCAGGGAAACTTGCGTAAGATAAAAGCCGGTTACGGGCATACAAATCTCTGTGTTTCCTGCGGCTGTGATGTGGATGAACTGGCGCATGAGGAGGGACTGGAGCTGTTTGAGAAGCGGGCGGTGGAGACCGAATATAAAATCACAGGTGATGAGATGGCGCACCGATTTTTAAAAAGGCTGGTGGACCAGGGAATCTACCCTATAAAATTTGAAATCAGGGAACCGTCCCTTCAGGAAATTTTTGTCAAAAAGGCAGGTGAAAATCAGTGAAACAGATCATGACTATTTTTGCTTATACATTTAAAGAGGGAATCAGAAAGAAAGCATTCTGGGTTTCTTCTGTAATCATTGCGGCACTTATTCTTCTTTTATGCCTCGCGCCAAGAATATTATCTGCGTTCCAGAAGGATGAAAAAGAGGCACAGGAGCAGACACAGGAAGTACAGGCAGACACAGAAAAGACAGGAATCTGCTATTTTATGGATGAGACAGGTATTTTTTCAGAAAATATTCCTCTGTTCCAGGCACTTGCCCCGGAGCTGGATTTTCAAGTCCTTGCCTCTGACGGCGGAGACACGGCGGCACAGCTTGAGAAAATCCGAAAAGATATTAAAGAAAACCAGGATAATGCGGCAGTGATCATTGAAGATTCCGGGACTGCACCGTCTGTGAGGGTGATCAATGCCAGTTTTATGCATCAGGGAATCAGTATGAACGCTGTGCTGGAGACCTGCAATACCATCTGGAAGACAAAGGTGCTTACAGATGAAGGATTAAACAGTGATGCTATTATGAAAGCGCAGACAGTACTTGCGGGAGAGGAAGAGACGGTAGGAAATCTGGATCTGACCGGATATGTCATGGGGCTTGTACTTACTTTTGTGATGTTCTTTGCTGTATATTACTATGGATATGGTGTTGCTATGTCCGTGGCATCTGAGAAGACCTCCAGAGTTATGGAGACACTGATCATATCAGCAAAACCGTCCAGAATTCTCGTCGGAAAATGCCTTGCTATGGGCGTGGTAGGGCTGGTGCAGATCGGAGGACTCTTAATTGTGGGGATCCTTGGATATACTTTTCTGGTGCCGGATGGGGCTCAGATTGCAGGATTTGAGCTGTCCTTTTCTAATTTCACGGCAGGAACGGCGGCAGCCCTCCTTTTGTACTTTATCCTTGGCTATGCATTCTATGCAGTTCTGAATTCTGTGTGCGGCGCGGCAGTAAGTAAGGTGGAGGACTTGAATTCTGCTATGATGCCTGTATCAGTAGTGGCGATTTTGGGATTTTATCTGGGATATTTTACTTCTGTAGCCGGGGGCGGAAGCAATCTGCTGGCAAAACTGGCGCTGTATCTTCCGATATCTTCTCCTTTTACGGTGCCTTTCCGGCTGCTGACAGGAGATATGAATAACAGTGATCTGGGAATTTCCATGGGAATTCTGGCAGTCAGTATTGCAGCAGTTTCCATGATCTCCGCAAAAATCTACAGTGCGTCTGTGATGCATTATGGGAAGAAGCTGAAGTGGAAAGAAATCGCAGGAATGAAATAGTGAAAATGAAATGCCGGAATAACGGCTGAAATAGATAGAAAGGCGATGCTGTGCAAATAAATACAGCATCGCCTTTTAGTAAAATTAAAGTTTGGTTTTTGAAAGAGCATCTTCGTCTGCTACAATGGTTACATCCGGGTGCAGCTGAAGAATGGAAGCGGGAACCTGGGGGGTGATCGGACCGTTAATGACTTTATTTAAAATTTCAGCCTTATCAGTGCCGCTTACCACTACCAGGATTTTTTTTGCGCTCATAATGGTTCCGATGCCCATAGTATATGCCTGGCGGGGAACATCAGACTCATTTTCAAAAAATCGTTTGTTTGCCTGGATGGTGCTGTCAGTCAGGTCCACGCAGTGTGTAGCCTTTGGAAATTCATCAGCCGGTTCATTGAATCCAATATGTCCGTTATGTCCAAGACCAAGAAGCTGCAGGTCAATGCCCCCCTGGGCACGGATGATCTCTTCGTACTGACCGCATGCTTTCTCACTGTCTGGCTCCAGACCATTTGGTACATAAGTATGTGTTTTGTCGATATTTACATGATCAAATAAATTATGATTCATAAAATAGCGGTAGCTCTGGTCATTTTCCGGACTCAGTCCTTTGTACTCATCCAGATTGCAGGAGGTAACGCCGGAAAAGTCAAGATCTCCTTTTTCGTACCATTCAATGAGATTTTTGTAAGTCCCCACAGGTGTGGAACCGGTAGCCAGACCCAGGACACAATCTGGATTTAAGGTTACCTGGGAAGCAATGATATGTGCCGCTTTTCTGCTCATTTCCTCGTAATTTTTGGTCTTATAAACTCTCATGATCTCTGTCTCCTTTTTATTTCGGGGCAGACGCTATGTCCCGATGATATTTTTATTATAATATGAATGTAAAATGAAAACAATCTTAATTTGCTGAAAGCAGAAACACTTTGGAAGATATATACGCTGCGTATCACCTTCCGTCGGAAAGTACTTTTATAGAGGAAGCGTATTCGGAAGGGGTCATTCCTGTAATCTTTTTAAACTGCCTGGAAAAATAGTGGATGGACGTATATCCCAGAAAGTCAGAGATCTGTGTGAAATTGTGATGATTTTCCCGAATCAGCTGTTTTGCCAGTTCGATTTTCAGGCGTGAGAAATAGTCGATCACACCGCACTGATTATGTTCCCGGAATATTTTCTGAAGCTGGGAGCGGCCGATCAGGTTTTCACGGCAGATTTCTTCGATGGTAAGACGTTCCCGGATATGTTCCTCCAGATATACAATAATCCTGTTATAAATCATGGAATCATTCTTCTGCTTTACAGATTTTACCGGGAAAGGCTCCGGAAATGCTTCCTGCCTTGGGGTTTGCTGTTTTCGTATCATGGAGATTATCAGCCCCTCCATAAGAAGCTTGATCATCTGTTCAGAGGCAAAGGGAGCGTTTTCTTTTCTCTCCATCTGTGTGGTGCTGGGGTTGTTGAGAGGTGTCTTGATGCAGTGACGTGCCTCGTAGATAATCCGTGCCAGTATGGTCCTCTCCCCTTCGCCTATAGTGGTGATCAGATTTTCAAAATATTTCATGCAGGGAGAATTGCATTCAAAGGCAATGACCACCAGATTGGGAGCAATCTTTCCGTTTGCCTTCACGGTGTGGAACTCATTAGGCTTGTGGAAAACAATCTGTCCTTTGGTAAGGGTATGTGGTTTATCACCGGCAATGATATTTACTTCCCCTTTATCCACACAGAGAAACTCCCAGAAATCATGGCGTTCTCCTGGGAAACTGTAGTCGCTCATATATTCAAAATAGTGGATGGTTACAATTTTATCTATGAGAATTTCCTGTTTTAATTCTAAGCTTTTAAATCCCATATAAACCTCCTGAAAAGAGATACTATCAATCAATATTTATTTATTATAATAGATTTTTGGAAAAAAAGCTATCATTTCAGCGGTCGGCAGATAAAAAGATTTAAAATTGTATTAAATTACGGACAAGTATCAGGTGGAAAATATGATCGGATGACACAGAAGAACAGACTGAGAAAATGAAACCAAAAAAATCATAATTTATAAAAAAAAATACAAATTTGTGATTGGGAATATAAAAATATTAAAAAATCCGGCGAAGAAATTTCTAAGGTTTTTCCTTTCCTGCATGCTAAAATAATCTCAGAAATTAAGAAAAACCTAAACAAATCAGGGAGGAAAAGTTATGAAAATTAAAAAAGTATTTGCGCTGATGCTGGCGTCATCCATGGTGCTGGGGCTGGCAGCCTGCGGAGGCTCAGGAGAAACAAAAGGAGAGACTGCAGACACCAAAGAAGAGGCTAAGGAAGCGTCCGATGATACTCTGACCATCTGGGCATGGGATGAAGCTTTTAATATTAAGGCTGCAGAGGATGCAAAAGAATTGTATACGAAAGAAAATCCAGATGTGAAGATTGATATTGTCACTATGGCCCAGGATGATATTGTGGCTAAGTTGAATACAAGTCTTTCTTCCGGCTCTTATGAAGGGCCTCCGGACATTGTCCTGATCGAGGATTACAGGGCGCAGGGATATCTTACAGCCTACCCGGATGAGTTTGCAGACCTGTCAGATGTTGTAAAGGAAGAAGACTTTGCAAGTTATAAGACAGCAGTAAATCAGGTAGACGGAACTGTATACGGCGTTCCTTTCGACAGTGGAGTTGCCGCTACCTTTTACCGTACAGATATGATTGAAGAAGCGGGATACACACAGGAAGATATGCAGGATCTTACCTGGGAGAAATACATAGAGATCGGTAAGGCGGTAAAAGAGAAAACAGGATCTTATATGCTGACTTTGGATCCAAGTGATATCGGTCAGATCCGGATGATGATGCAGAGTGCAGGGAGCTGGTATACAGACGAGGAGGGCAAAGTATCTCTGGAGGGCAATCAGGCTCTGAAAGACGCCATTGGGGTATATAAAGAACTGGTAGATTCCGGAATTGCAAAACAGGTTTCCGACTGGGATCAGTTTGTAGGTGCCTTTAACGGCGGTGAGGTTGCCACTGTTCCAACAGGCTGCTGGATTGCACCTTCTATCCAGAAGGCAGAAGACCAGAGTGGAAAATGGGCAGTTGCTCCATTCCCAAGAATGGAAGCAAATGAAGATTCTGTAAATGCTTCTTCCATCGGCGGAGGCGGCTGGTATGTACTGAAAAATGTGGGACATGAAGAGCTGGCGAAAGACTTTCTGGCAGATACTTTTGCAAGCAGTGTAGACTTAATGAATACACTGGCAGCAGATATTACTCTGGTGAGTACATTAAATGCAGCTTCTGAGGCTGAAAATTATTCGAAACCAAGCGAATACTTCAGCGGACAGGAAATCTTCGGTGACTTTGCAGAATGGACAAGCAAAGTTCCGGCTGTCAACTATGGACAGAAAAGAGTTATCTGGATAAGGCGGAAACTATTACTGCTCCTATGAATGAAATTTTGAGTTCCCGACCCGCTGTCCAGGCAATGGAGAACCCCGGAACAGCGTTCTATGTATACCAGGACAGCGGATATACTTCAACTACCAGAAATACTCCTGTCATGATGCTGGCAAGGGCATTGACTTCACCAGGAAACGGAGAGGCTTACGGCGTACTTTTTATTACTATTAAAGAGAGTGATCTGGATGAATACTATGATTATTTTACATCTTCTTATGCAGATTTTTATCTGACAGACAGAGAGGGGATCATTGTATCTTCCTCAGAAAAGGCAAAGCTGAACACAAAAATGGATGAGGATTTTTCCGCAATGCAGACAGTGCTGAAAAAGGAACTTCCGGATTATGGATTTACAGCCTATGGAGTGATAGATAATGAAAAAGCCCTGGGAAATTTGTACAATGTTCCTCAGCTCTGGCTTTTATGTGTGGGAATTTTGCTGGCCGCACTGGTTGTGATCTTTTTCCTGATCAGGCAGACGACCAGACCTTTGTCGGAATTAGTTTCAAAAATGTCAAATGCCAGAAATAATAAATTTGATGAATATATCGTGCCTACAGGGACCAGAGAAATAAAAGAGCTATCTGAAACATACAATACCATGCTGCAGGATTTAAACAGATACATTGATGAATTGATGACCATACAGAAACAGAAACGGAAAGCCGAAATTTCCGCTCTGCAGATGCAGATCAACCCCCATTATATTTATAACACGCTTGCCAGTATCAAATGGCTGATCTTTCAGGGGAATACAGAGAAATCAATAAAGACTATAGACGCATTTATTTCCCTGCTCCGCAATACCATCAGCAATTCAGACGAATATATTACTCTGGAGCAGGAGATTGAGAATTTGAAAAACTATGTGCTGATCAATAATACCCGTTATGGGGATAAGGTGAGGGTCGAGTATTATGTAACCTTTGGCCTGGAAAGCTGCCGGATTCCCAAAATGATTCTTCAGCCATTTGTGGAAAACGCTTTTTTCCATGCCTTTCCTTGCGAACGGAAGGGAAATATTCAGGTCCTGGCACGCAGATTCAGCGGAAACCTGCAGATACAGATTATAGATGATGGTGTGGGAATGACAAGGGACAGGCTTCTGGAACTGACAGAGATCCATACCAAGAGGGAACATTTCAGCGGTATAGGCATCAACAATGTAGATGACAGGCTGAAGCTTATTTACGGAAATCAATACGGAATCAATATAGAAAGTGAAGAAAATAAAGGGACAAAGATCACGATCTCTGTTCCGATACAGAATGACGGAATATAAAATGCAGCCGGATGAAACATCAGAATGTTTTATCCGGCTGCATTTTTGTCATAAAATCAGGGTTCTTACATACTTGGGGCTAGCCGTTAGGCTGGTAACTTGGTACAATGGAAACATGATTATAAAAAAGGTGGAAATGACAATGAAACATGTGCAATTAATGATGAAACCGGCTTCCTCTAACTGCAATCTGAGGTGCAGGTACTGCTTTTATTTTGATGAATGTGAAAACAGGGAAGTTTCTTCTTACGGATTTATGAAAGAAGATGTACTGGAGGCAGTGGTGAAAAAAGCCCTGGAGGCAGCGGAAGAGACTTGTACCTTTGGATTTCAGGGCGGAGAACCTACTCTGGCTGGGCTTCCTTTTTTTGAAAAGTTTATGGAATTTACCAGGAAATATAAAAAGCCAGGTACAAGGCTTTTCTTTGCGCTTCAGACGAATGGGACACTGCTTGATGAGAACTGGGCGGAGTTTCTGGCGAAGAACAGCTTTCTGGTGGGAATCTCTCTGGACGGTACCGGAGATATTCATGACAGAAACCGATCTGAGAAGGCAGGAAAGGGAACTTTTAGAAAAGTTTTGAAAAATGCTCATATGCTGGAAAAGAGCGGTGTAGAGGTAAATATTCTTTGTGTGCTTACAAAGCAGAGTGCGCGTAAGATTGCCTCTATTTACAACTTTCTGAAAAAAGAGGGATTTTTCTATCATCAGTATATTCCATGCCTGGATCCTCTGGGACAGGAGCGTGGAAAAAATCCATGGTCCTTAACCCCGGAAATTTATGAGGAGGCGCTGAAAACTTTATTTGACCTGTGGTTTGAAGATATGAGAAAAGGCATCCATGTATCAGTGAGGGAATTTGACAACTGGCTGTCCATGCTGAAAGGTTATCCGCCTGAAGCATGTTCTCAGGTTGGCAGATGTTCCATGCAGAATATCATTGAGGCAAATGGAGACATTTATCCCTGTGATTTTTATGTGCTGGACCAGTATCGGGTATCCAACATTCTGGACGGGGAGTTTCAGTTTTTTCAGGGGATTCCCAGAGAACTTCCATTTTTTAGGGAGGAGAAAGGAAGAGGAGAAAACTGCGGAGGATGCCGCTGGTATCCTCTGTGCAGGGGCGGCTGCCGAAGAGACTATGTGGAGGAACAGGAACAGCGGAAAAATTATTTCTGTCAGGCATACAAAGGCTTTTTTGCGTATGCAATTGAAAGGATGGAGTGGCTGACAGCGTACACAAGATAGAGAAATTCATGGCGGAGGCCCACGGTTTTAGAAAACGTTTGCATCAGAATGCTTCTATAAATAAAAATAGGAAAAATGTGACATATTTTTTTAATAAAATCAAAAAAAATTGTGGAAATTATATGTGGATGATTATATAATGAGATATATGCAAGAAGAAAGTGAGGTCTGGCTATGAAACAGAACAACATGTTGGCAATGATTCTGGCAGGCGGAAGGGGAAGCCGTCTCCATGAACTGACAAACAAAGTTGCGAAACCTGCCGTATTTTATGGCGGTAAATATCGTATTATTGATTTTCCGCTGAGCAACTGTGCAAACAGCGGTATTGATGTAGTAGGTGTATTAACTCAGTATGAGTCTATTCTGCTGAACAGCTATGTGGCAGCGGGACGCCGCTGGGGGCTTGATGCAAAGGAGAGCGGAGTTTATGTACTTCCTCCCCGTGAAAAAGCAGATGCCAATCTGGACGTTTACAGAGGAACTGCGGATGCGATTTCACAGAATATTGATTTCATTGATACTTTTTCACCGGAATACCTTCTAATTCTTTCCGGCGACCATATTTATAAGATGAATTATGCAAAGATGCTTGCTTATCATAAGGAATGTAATGCAGACGCAACAATTGCGGTTATCGAAGTTCCCATGCGTGAGGCAAGTCGCTTCGGTATTATGAATGCAGATGAGACAGGCCGCATCATGGAATTTGAGGAAAAACCTGAGAAGCCCAAGAGTAATCTGGCGTCTATGGGAATTTATATTTTCAACTGGAAAGCCTTAAGAAAGCTTCTCATGGATGATATTAAGAATCCGGATTCCCACCATGATTTTGGAAAGGATATCATTCCTACTATGCTGAATGAGGATAAGAGACTTTTCGCATATAAGTTTAAAGGATACTGGAAAGATGTTGGAACCATTGATTCTCTCTGGGAAGCAAATATGGACCTTCTGGACAAGAACAATGAGCTGGATCTGAATGACCTTACATGGAAAATTTATACAGAAGATGCAGCTACCCTGCCCCATTATGTAGGACCGGATGCAAAGATCAGCCGTGCGTTTATTAATCAGGGCTGTGTTATAGAAGGAGAGGTTAAGAACTCTGTTCTCTTTACTGGTGCTACAGTGGCTGCAAATGCCAAAGTTATTGACAGTGTGCTGATGCCCGGCGCAGAGGTGGAAGAAGGAGCAGTAGTAACCCGCGCTCTGGTAGCCGATGGTGTGAAGATTGGTAAAAATGCTGTAGTAGGAAGTGCTGACAGCGAGCATATCGAGCTGGTTTCCAAGCGTGTAAAGGGGGTAGAGTAGTATGAGCAAAGCATTAGGAATTATTAATTTTGCGGGGAAACATATCTGGGTAGACGGACTGCAGTCCTACCGCCCGCTCGGTGCTCTTTCCTTCCTGGGAAGATACCGTATTATTGACTTCCCTATTTCCAATATGAGCAACAGCGGGATTGATCAGATACAGGTTTATGTGAGAAGAAAACCACGTTCTATGGTGGAACATCTGGGAACAGGACGTCACTACAATATCAACTCCAAGAGAGGAAAACTTCAGGTGCTGTTTTCTGAAAACGGTGTGGAAAACGATGTTTATAATACAGATATTGCAGCTTACCTTGAGAACATGAAATGTATTGAAGAAATTAATTGTCCGTATGTAGTGATAGCACCCAGCTATATGGTATATTGTGAGAACTATAGCAGCCTGCTTAAGACCCATATTGAATCTGAGGCAGACATCACTCTGTTGTATCACACGGTCGACAATGCGAAAGAGGCATATTTTAACTGTAATATTCTGGAACTGAACAGACAGAAAGGCGTTCTTTCCATTGAACAGAATCACGGAAATGCTAAGAACAGAAATATTTTCATGGATACATATGTGATGAAGAAAGATCTGTTTATAGAACTGGTCCGCAAGGCAAAGAAGATGTCTTCTATGTTCACTCTCACTGACATTGTAAAGGCAGAATGTGGAGAGCTGGATATCCGCGGTGTATCCCACAGAGGTTTTTTCGCTTCTGTCACAGACTTTAAAGCATACTATGATGCCAATATTTCTCTGATTGATTTAAAAACGGCAAAGAGTCTGTTTGACCCAGAGTGGCCTATTTATACACGTACCAATGATTCCTGTCCTACACAGTATTTTGAGACCGGAAGTGTGAAATCTTCCGTGGTTTCCAATGGCTGTCTCGTGGAAGGTACAGTAGAGAATTCTGTTATCGGACGCGGCTGCGTGATCAAGAAAGATGCAGTTGTAAAGAACAGTGTTCTGCTTCCCGGCGCTATGGTAGGAGCAGGGGTACATGTGGAAAACTATGTTGTGGATAAAGATGCGAAGCTGATCCGCGGCAAAGAGATCGTTGCAGCTCCAGAAAATCCGGGATATATCAAGAGGGACGATGTTTTATAAAGCATCGGCAGTGTGCGGAAAAACCCGGCGCATGACACAAGCAAAAGTGTCATGCGCCGGGTTTTTTAGGCATATTCCTGGCTGTTATTAGACTGCAGAGCTTTTACAGGAACTGATACATGTTGTAGAAACAGATCAGGATGATCACGCACATCAGTCCCATGAACAGCCGGTCAACTACCGCGCTGCTGATCTTTGCATTGATCTTTCTTCCCACAGCGCTTCCTAAAAGTCCGCAGAGGATCATCCCCACCAGAAGCAGAGGTGAGACGGATGGAACAGTACCTGTTACAATGGTAATCACCAGGCTGGAAATCTGGGACAGGCAGATGATATAGATAGAATTCTGGGCAGCTACCTTGGTCTCCATGGAGAAGAAATAGTACAGTACCACCAGATTGATAGGACCGCCGCCAATACCCAGGAAGGAGGACATAATGCCCAGTCCAAGTCCTATAAGCAGGCAGACCACTTTGCTGGTGAGCCTGAGAGTAGGGATCTTCTTTTTAAAGATTGTGTAGATCAAAGTTCCGATGGTGATAATGGCAAGTACGATTGCCTGTACCGCGCCGACAGTGTTTCCATTGTCAAAAAGCGACTTTACAGCCTGGAAGCACTGTTTGCCTGCGATTCCGCCTACAATGGCGCCGATACCCAGGTAAGTACTGATGCTCATATCAATGACAGATTCCTTGTTCATTTTTGATTTTATCACAGAATAGCAGCTCATGGATAAAACTGTGCAGCCTGACAGAAAGCTTATGGCGCTGACGCTTAGGATGCCTGCCGCATCAAGAACAGGTTTAATGACAACTCCGCCGCCGATGCCGCAGATCACACCGATCACTGAGGCGGAAAAACTGATAAGAAAAAATAACAATTCCATAATCGTTCATACTCCTTCTTTTATGTGGGGCGTCCGTCAGTCTCTGAGATAAGGAGGGTACGGTCTGCCTTTTATGAGATGGGTGCCGTCAGAAAATCCTTCCGGGCGGTTTCTCAGTTCATCGATCAACTGGCTTCTCAGGGTAAAGATGCGTTCCTGATATGCCGGATTCAGAATTGCATTATGCAGTTCGTGGGGGTCTTCCTCTGTACGGAAATATTGTTCTGTTCCGGTTTCTGTAAACCAGATAAACTTGTCATAAGGAGAAGCGATCCAGTGATTGGAAAGAGGACCGTAGGAGTGTTCTCCGTGAAGGGTGGTACGGATCTTTCTACTGGTATCCGCCGTGAGGGGAAGCATACTTTTTCCATCTACAGAATCTGGAATTTCAGCGTGTGCAAAATCCAGAAGCGTGGGCATTACATCCCGTAGTTCTACTACAGAATGACATACAGAACCCTGCTTGATGCCGGGAAGAATCTGCTCATTTCCGGAGAGGATCATAGGGATCCGTGTGCTTCCCTCATAGGGGAGGGATTTTCTGAAAAAGTGGTGGTCACACAGTTCTTCCCCATGGTCTGCGCAGAACAGGATCAGGGTATTGTCATACAGTTCATATTCTACAAGGGCCTGGATCAGCCTTCCGATCTGATGATCCAGATGAGTGATGCAGGCGTAATATCCTGTCTGTGCTTCCCGGATCAGTTCCGGATCTATGGGACCGCACTTAGAATCAAAGACGCGTCCCTGACTTTTCAGCAGTTCGTCAGATTCCCAGTCGCCAAGAGCCGGCGGAGTGAGACATTTATGTTTGTACATGTCAAAGTAATAAGACGGCGCGTCAAATGGCGGGTGAGGACGCAGATAGGAGGCCATAAGGAAAAAAGGCTTGGTAGGATCCTTGCGCCTCAAAAAGTCAATGCTGCGGTCAGTTACCCAGTTGGTGGGATGATATTTTTCGTCATAGATCCAGGGACGTGCCACCCAGCTGTTGCATTCGAGACCAGTGTCTGTTACATCGGCATCCACCCCTGCCTGCTGTCTCAGCCAGTGGAAATAGTCGTCTGCCTGCTTTTGAGATTCCTGCCAGGAAACGCTGGTGTAGCGGGCACTGTGAAGGTAACCGTCATGAAGCTCTACATTGTGGAAACCCAGGTAATTGCGCAGGGGATGTACATGCATTTTGCCTACGCATTGGGTATAATATCCAGCATTTGAAAGTTCCCCGGCAAGAGTGTGTTCATATTCCCAGGGAATGCCGTCCTCGTAGCCGGTCCTGCGGTGGTGTTCCTGTGACATGCCAGTATGGAGAGCGGCCCGGGCGGCAATGCAGCTGGGACATGCGCTGTAGGCATTATCAAAGGAGACACCTCTGCTTGCAAGTGTATCCAGATAAGGGGTCTTTACATCCGGATGTCCTGCAGAGCCCATACAGTCCCCACGCATCTGGTCTGTCATGATTAAAAGAATATTGGGACGTTTCATAAATATCCTCCTTTTGGGTGAATTTCCTAGTGTTTGTTGCTTATAGTTAAGAATATAACGGTTTTTTGAAAAAAAAACAAGCAAAGTGAACAGAAATGCAAACTTTATGTATGATAAGATACAAAGGAACAGAATGTACAATCTTTAGCAAAGAAGAAAAAATAGAAAAATTTACTGTATAAAATGATGAAAAGAACAGCATAAGAAAAAGAAGAAAAAAGCTTTAAATGTGTAAAATAATGAAGGAAATAGAAAAACTATATACATAATAACCAAAGGAAATGGACGTTTGTGCAAATAGATGAGTAGATTGTGTAAATACAACTTTGCGGAAAGTGATATAATGTGAGCATAAGGGCAGAGGGATTTCTGCCAGAAAACCAAGTAAAGTACCAAAATATACTTTTAAGGAGGTAATCAATTATGAAAAAGAAATTAGTTGGACTGCTGTTATGCGCGGCTATGGTTGGAACAACAGTCCTGACAGGATGCGGCAGCAGTTCAGATGACAGCTCCGCGTCAACAGAAGACACATCTTCCACAGAATCAGGAGATGAGGCTTCTGCAGAAGGCGGCAATCAGTATGACGGAGTTGAGCTTACATACTGGTCTATGTGGACAAACGCAGAGCCTCAGGGACAGGTTCTTCAGGAAGCAGTTGACGCTTTCCAGGAACAGACAGGTGCGAAGGTTACCATTGAATGGAAGGGCCGTGATATCAAGAATATCCTTTCCTCCTCACTGGAAGCAGAGGAAAATATTGACCTGTTTGAAGATGACTACAACAGAATCGCAAATAACTACAAAGATTATGTGGCAGACCTGACAGAGATGGCTGATGCAGCAGGATACGCAGATCAGAGCTTTGCAGTATTCAATGATCAGGCAACAGAATGGGCAGGATTCCTTCCATGTGTTACAGAACAGCCTCAGGTAGGCGGTGTTTTCTACAATCAGGATCTGTTTGAAAAAGCAGGAATCACAGAAACACCTGAAACATGGGACGAATTCCTTGAAGCATGCAAGACTTTAAAAGACAATGATATTTCCCCGATGGCGCTGGACAGCACATATGCTCCGTTCTTCTTCGGATATCATCTGGCAAGATATATCGGACAGGATGAGACAGCTAAGATGGCTAAAGAGGGCGGCTGGAGTGCAAATGAGAAAGTAGCTCAGGCTGCTGACGATATGATCGAATTCGTAAAAGCAGGATATCTTGCAGACGGTGCTCCGGATGAGTATCCGGCAAGCCAGAACAAGATGGGACTGAAGCAGGACGTGGCAATGGTTGTCTGCGCAAACTATGTTACATCTGAAGTAAACAACAACACAGATACAGAGCTGAACTGGGGTCTGTTTAACTATCCTTCAGTAGAAGGCGGCGCTGATTCTGCAAGCGCATATGCAGGTGCTAACTCTATCGCAGTTACAAAATACAGTGAGAATCAGCAGGCTGCATTTGATC
>CALWHD010000042.1 GCA_944380235.1 uncultured Blautia sp. | reverse complement strand
CAGAGGTTTTTTAAGAGAAATCCAGGGAGGAAACGGAGAAATTTCCACAGAATTTGTCAGTACCGCAATTTACCGTGAAGAAGATTCCAGCGGGGAAGAGACTGCGGAAGGAACTGATACTGCTTCGGGAGGATATTGTTATGTGGATAAGGAGACTCTGCAGGAAGGAGATATCCTGAAGAAACCGGACTCCGGAGAAACTTTTACAGTAGGAGAAATTGATTATCTGGAAGGTGTTTACTGCATCAACAAGGGTTATGCAGAATTCCGCCAGATTGAAATACTGGACCAAAATGAAGAATATTGCATTGTAAGCAGCCATACCCCATACGGACTGACCGTTTTTGATTCTATTGTCCAGGATGGTGAAAGTGTCCATGAAGAGGACATTCTCTATTAAACAGCAGAAAGGATGAAAACTCATGAGTATTTGTGATAATTATAAAACTGTGGAGGAAAAAGTACAAAAAGCATGCGCAAAAGCGGGAAGAGACAGAAGTGAAGTAACACTTATTGCTGTCAGCA
Source organism: uncultured Blautia sp. (assembly GCA_944380235.1). Classification (GTDB taxonomy): domain Bacteria; phylum Bacillota; class Clostridia; order Lachnospirales; family Lachnospiraceae; genus Blautia. Next base: position 16,437 of record CALWHD010000042.1, on the reverse strand, counting down.
AAACAAAGCCTGTATCCATGATTGAAGAACTGCTTCCCCTGGGAGTCCGTGATTTCGGTGAAAACAAAGTGCAGGAGCTGACCGCCAAGGAAGAAGTTCTTCCAAAAGATATCCGCTGGCATATGATCGGACATCTCCAGAGAAACAAGGTGAAATACATCGTTCACAAGGCGTGTATGATCCATTCTGTAGATTCTCTGCGCCTTGCCCAGGAGATCAGCAAAGAAGCCCTAAAGCACGAGGTACAGGTTCCCATTCTCATAGAAGTAAATGTGGCAGGAGAAGAAAGTAAGTTCGGTATCAGTCCTTCAGAGACGGAAAATCTGATAAGAGAGGCTGCAAAGCTGCCCAATATTCATGTGGAAGGGCTCATGACCATTGCTCCTTATGTGGATGATCCGGAAGAAAATCGTACTGTTTTTAGAAATTTAAGAAATTTAAGTGTTGACATCAGAGGGAAAAATATTGATAATGTTAATATGAATGTGCTCAGCATGGGGATGACCGGTGACTATGAAGTTGCCATTGAAGAGGGCGCTACCCATGTAAGAGTGGGAACAGGGATTTTCGGTGAACGAAATTACACCCTGTCATGAATATAAAGATTGGAGATTGAAAACATGGCTTTCTTAAATAAATTTTTAGATGCAGTAAAAGTAAACGATGACTTTGATGATGACGATGAATTTCTGGATGATGAAGATGAAGCTTTCGAAGACGAAAAGCCAAGAAAACGCTTCTTTAAAAAATTAGATGAAGAGGACGATGATCTTGATGATGTTCCGCCTGTGAAATCTTCTAAAAAGGCAGAAAAACAGGCTGCTGCTGCAAAAGCTCCCAAGCAGTCCAAAAATGTGTCTTCGCCTAAGGTGACTCCTATTTACAGCGCAAGAAAAAGAGCATCTGTTTCTGCTTCCAGCGAAGTCTGCGTTATTAAACCCAAAAAGTTTGACGAGTCTCTGGAAATTGTAGATGCGCTGCTTGATAACTGTACCGTTATCCTGAACTTGGAAGGGCTGGATATCACTTTGGCACAGCATATTATTGACTTCATAGCAGGGGCAAGCTATTCTGTCAACGGAAGCCTTCAGAAGGTTTCTACTTATATCTTTATCCTGACTCCTGAAGGTGTGGACATCACAGGAGATTCACAGGAAATCTTAAATGATATTGCAGGGTCTTCTTCTATGTATGAAGGTCTGTAGAAGGATATCAGAGACAACCATGGAAAAAAACGATATATTTGAAAAACGTATGACAGAGTTAAGTAAGAAAGCCTATTATAAAGACATTCTTACTTACTCTGATTTTCTTGACTTAAATGAACAGAGTAAACTTTCATGCCTTTCTTTTCAAAATACAGGAATTACAGTAAAGACATTTGGAGGCTATGAGTCTGCGGAGCGTCAGATGGCGGCATTCGTCCCTGATGCTTTTTCTTATGCCTGTGAACCGGAAGAATTGGCATATCCAATTTCCTGCCTTCGCATCCAGCCTCTGAACCAGAAATTTGCGGAAGCACTTACGCACAGGGATTATCTGGGGGCAATTCTGAATCTGGGTGTTGAGAGGAGCAAAGTTGGGGATATTTTAGTATCTCAAGAGGGTGCTTATATTTTCTGTCATGCTTCTATGGAAGCCTTTTTTCTGGATGAGATTACCAGAATTCGCCATACTTCTGTGAAGGTGACCCCTGTATACTCCAAGGAGGAACTGCCAAAACCCAGACGGGAAGAAATTTCCGGTACAGTAGCTTCTCCAAGGCTGGACAGTATCATCGCTCTTGCTTTCCATACATCCAGGAGCAGCATGATTTCTTACATCGAAGGCGGAAAAGTTTTTGTAAACGGCAAAAACGTGGTTTCAAACGGGTACAGTCTAAAGGACGGTGACATTATCTCAGTGCGGGGAAAAGGAAAATTTCAGTTTGGAACCATAAAAAATATTACGAAAAAAAATCGCTATCAAGTAGTATTATATAAATATTGTTAACAGGAAAAAGGAGTGACAGAAATGACAGCACAGCGTCTGCAGGTGGAAAGCCTGAAAAAAGACAGGGGATTTTCCTATCCCATTGTATTTGAAAGAGATTTTGCTCATCTTTCCACGGAAATCAACAGTCTGAAAAGAAAAGGCAGAAAAATCTGTGTAGTGACAGACACCCATGTAGCACCTTTCTATCTAGAGGCAGTGAAAAAAGCTCTCGAAGAAGCTGGTCAGACAGTAACATCCTATATTCTTCCGGCAGGTGAAGCTCACAAGAATCTCGAAGAAGTTCAGGGTATTTATGAACATCTGATCCAGGAACATTTTGACAGAAAAGATATGCTGGCAGCATTAGGAGGCGGTGTAGTGGGAGATATGACCGGATTTGCGGCAGCCACATATCTAAGAGGCATTGATTTCATCCAGATTCCCACCACGCTTCTGGCACAGGTGGACAGCAGCATCGGCGGGAAGACAGGTGTGGATTTTAAACAGTACAAGAATATGGTAGGTGCTTTCCATCAGCCCCGCCTGGTTTATATGAATGTAGCCGTGCTGAAAACTCTGCCGGAGAAAGAGTTCTCCTGTGGTATAGGAGAAATATTGAAACATGGTTATATCCGTGATAAAGAGTACAGCCGGTGGCTGGATGAACATCGTGAGGATATTCTCAACCGCAGTCAGGATATCTGCCGTGAAATGATCTGGAGAAGCTGCATGATCAAAAAAACAGTAGTGGAAAATGATCCTACAGAACAGGGCGAACGTGCAGTATTAAATATGGGACACACTATTGGCCACGCAGTGGAAAAGCTGAAAAATTTCACTATGCTTCACGGCGAGTGTGTCAGTGTAGGCTGTGCGGCATCTGCCTATCTGTCTATGAAAAAAGGTTACCTCACAAAAGAAGAATATGTCCATATAAAAGATCAGCTCCGCTCTTTCCGGCTTCCCGTAACTGTAAAAGGACTTCAGACAAAGGAAATTCTTTCTGCCACGAAGTCTGATAAAAAAATGGAAAACGGAAAGATAAAATTTGTGCTGATGGATTCTTTCGGCCACGCAGTGATAGATAATAATATTTCTGATCAAGAACTGTCTGAAGCCATCGGCACCATTCTGGAAGAGGAGGATACATGATGAATCAGGGCAGATATAGGATAAAAACTTTTCTGGAGCTTATTATTGCGGCATCGGTTCTTGTTTTTGCGGATCAGTGGACAAAGATGCTGGCGGTAAGGCATCTGAAGGATCAGGCAGATGTAGAACTGATTCCCAATGTTCTGTATCTTCATTATCTGGAAAACAGAGGCGCTGCCTTCGGAATTTTCCAGGAGCAAAAAGTATTTCTTCTGCTTCTTACTTTCGTAATCCTGGCTGCAGTCTGTTATGTGCTCTGGAAGCTTCCGACAGACAGAAAATATATTTTTTTAAAGCTTGTCTGCTTTTTTGTTGCTTCAGGCGGAATCGGAAACTGTATTGATCGTATCCGTCTGGATTATGTGGTGGATTTTATTTATTTTTCCCTCATTGATTTCCCGGTATTTAATGTGGCAGATATCTATGTGACAGTCAGTGTCATCCTGGTGATCATCCTGACTCTTTTCTATTACAAAGATGAAGATTTTGCATTTTTAAAAGTTACAGGAACAAAGCAGGAGCAGAAGTAAATGCCGCGCCGGTGCGGCGGAATGGAGATTTCTATGAAGAAAATTTGCATGCAGGCAGAAGCTGCATATGCAGGAGAAAGAATTGATAAATACCTGGCGGAAGTAATGAACGATTACTCCCGCTCTTTTTTACAAAAACAATTAAAAGAGAGCAACGTAACCGTAGGGGGAAAACCTGTAAAAGCAAGTTATAAGCTCGGTGAGGATGACGAGATTACAGTTTTTGTTCCTGACAGTCAGGAACCGGATATTCAGGCAGAAGACATTCCGCTGGATATTCTTTATGAGGATGATCAGCTTCTGATCGTAAATAAGCCAAAAGGCATGGTAGTTCATCCCAGTGCAGGACATTACAGCGGAACACTGGTCAATGCCCTGATGTTTCACTGTAAAGACCAGCTTTCTGGTATTAACGGGGTACTTCGCCCAGGTATCGTCCACAGAATCGATATGGATACTACAGGAGCCCTGGCAGTGTGTAAAACAGACCTTGCCCACCAAAGTCTGGCAGCCCAGTTAAAGGAGCATACTATTACCAGAAGGTACCGTGCCATTGTTCACGGAAATCTGCCCATGGATGAAGGACGCATAGAAGGAACTATCGGCAGACATCCAACGGAACGTAAAAAAATGGCAGTGAACGTAAAAAATGGGAAACCGGCTGTGACTCACTATCGTGTCCTGGAACGATTCGGCAATTTTACCTATATCGAATGCCGTCTGGAAACGGGAAGAACCCACCAAATCCGTGTTCACATGAGCAGCATCGGTTTCCCTCTGCTTGGAGACCAAGTTTACGGACCTAAAAAATGTCCCTTCCCTTCTCTCCAGGGACAGACTCTTCATGCTATGACTCTTGGCTTTATCCATCCAAAAACGGGTGAATATATGGAATTCTCAGCTCCTTTGCCAGAGTACTTTGATAAATTACTCAAAAAATTCAGATAAAATTTTCTAATTTTATATACATTTTACAAAAAATAGATTATAATAGGGTTAAGAAAGAAATGGAGAGGAGTGGAGTGTTATGACGAATAATACAATTGTTACAATCGGACGTCAGTTTGGAAGCGGCGGAAGAGAAGTGGGGCTTCGCCTTGCCGAAGAGCTTGGTGTGAAATGTTATGATAAAGAACTTTTAGACCGTGCTGCAAAAGACAGCGGCATCTGCCAGGAATTATTTGAACATCATGATGAAAAACCCACCAATAGTTTTCTGTATTCTCTGGTAATGGATACTTATTCCTTCGGTTATTCTTCGGCTGCGTTTTCAGATATGCCTCTGAACCATAAAGTTTTTCTGGCACAGTTCGATGCCATCAAGAAACTGGCAGACGAAGAGTCCTGTGTCCTGGTAGGACGCTGCGCAGATTATGCTCTTGCAGATTATCCCGGAGCATTGAGTGTATTTATTCATGCTCCCATGGATAAAAGAATCCAGCGCATTACCAGAAAATACCAGCTTTCTGACTCTGCTGCAAAAGACAGGATCCAGAAAACCGACAAACAAAGAGCAAGTTACTATAATTACTATACCAGTAAGAAATGGGGAGATGCAGCAAGCTACAATCTTTCACTGGACAGTGGTATTCTCGGCATAACCGGATGCGTGGAAATGATCAAAAACGCTCTTGAGCTGAAAAAACTTGCAGGCAGAAAATGAGAAAAATAAAAAAACAGTAAAAGGAACCTGACAGAATCATGCCCCTGGAATGGTTGCCGTCCAAGATGACCGCGCTTTCCAGGGGCTTCTTGACAGTTTTTTCGAACATCAAACATCTATCGGCTGCGTACGGTACGCTGATCCCAGCCATTGATATCACTGTTCAAAATTGCGGTGAACATCCTTTCCCGAACGCCAGGGCTCTCATAATTTAAGGTTTTCAAAAGATCTTTTGCATATTGTCTTTTGGTATAACCGTCCACAGGGCAGGGACTTTTCTCTACCGGAAGCTGATATTTGTTTTTAAATCCGATAATATCTGCCTCATCCACAAAGAGGAGAGGGCGTATTACCGTAAGCTCCATGCGATCCAGATAAGTCTTAGGAGCAAAGGTATGGAAACGTCCTTCATAGATCAGGGAGAGCAGCATAGTTTCCACCACATCATCCTTGTGGTGCGCATAGGCAACCTTATTACATCCAAGTTTTTTTGCCGTATTATTCAAAGCACCTTTACGCATTTTTGCACACAGGGAACACGGATTGCTCTCTTTTCTTTCCTGAAAGATAATAGGAGCAATTTCTGTTTTTACCAGAGTAAATGGAACATCCAGACTTTCACACATACTTTGAATTTTTTCCGGATGAAAATCCGGATGCCCCAGATCCACGGTAATGGCTTCCAGGGTAAAAGGATTGGGGTAGAAGCGTTTCAGCCCGCAAAGAGCGTGAAGCATAGCCAGGCTGTCCTTTCCTCCGGAGATCCCCACTGCAATTTTATCTCCCGGATCGATCAGCCGGAATTCATCAACAGCCTTTCTGGTAAGGCTTAAAAGCTTTTGTAATTTCATGAAACTCAGTCCTTTCAAATTCTAACCTTATGAATCATAGCATATCTGAAGAAAAAATAAAACATTTTTCCTTGATTCTGACACAAAAGAAATAATTCATGTTATACTAAAAAACAAGTCGGAGTTTATCCGTCAGATTAGCCGGGAGCATACCGCTTTTCGTTCCCATATAAAACTCAGGAGGATTATATGAAATTTCGCTGGAATAAAAAATATTTATATTGGGGGATGACAGCTTTTCTGGTTGTTTGCGCCAGTATGCTGTTTTATTTTGTGCTGTTCCGTATGGACGTGCTGTTTCGCGGATTCCGCAGACTGGTAAGCATTATGATGCCTATTATCTGCGGCGCTATCATTGCCTATCTGCTGATTCCCATTGTAAATTTTCTGGAAAAAAGATTTTTCTATCCTCTGCTTTCTAAGAAAGAAAATGCCGTAATCACCAAGAGGAAGCAGAAAGCAGTACGGTTCGCCAGTATCTTTCTGGCTCTGATCCTGGCTTTGCTTGTGATCTATTCTCTGATTGCCATGATCATGCCAAGTATTTTAGAAAACATCATAAGTATCATTAATGATTCGCCCCGTTATTTTCAGAATATCCAACACTGGCTGGAATCTCTGCTGAAAAATAATCCTGAGTGGCAGGATATGGTACTGGATAATGTAGAAACCTTTTCTCCCAGGCTGGAGGCCTTTTTAAATGATCAGCTTCTGCCTCAGCTGAAGGAAATTTTACAGCATCTGACTACAGGCGTCTTTGGCACTTTAGTATTTATCAAAAATGTGCTGATCGGACTGATTATTTCTGTATATCTGATGCTGGATAAAGAAAAATTTGTAACTCAGTCCAAAATGTGTGTTTATGCCCTGTTTGACGCAGAGCGCGCAAACCAGATTGTACAGGCATTCCGCTTTATCCACAAAACTTTCGGCGGTTTTATCAGCGGAAAGATTATCGACTCTCTGATCATTGGGATTCTCTGCTATATTGGCACTTCCCTGATCGGAACACCTTATCATCTGCTGGTCAGCGTGATAGTAGGAGTGACAAATGTAATTCCGTTTTTCGGACCTTATCTGGGCGCCATTCCCAGTGCATTTATTATCCTTATGGTCAATCCTCTCCAGTGTCTGTATTTTCTGATTTTCATCCTGATCCTGCAGCAGTTTGACGGAAATATCCTTGGTCCCAAGATTCTTGGAGACTCTACAGGTCTCACCAGCTTTATGGTAATTGTAGCAATTCTGCTGTTCGGAGGATTGTTAGGAGTCCCTGGAATGATCATCGGTGTTCCCTTATGGGCAGTCTTTATTGCCGGAGTCCGGTACTTCCGGGAACACGCCCTGAAAAAGAAATCTATGCCGTCAGAGGATAAGGCATATGAAAATATGGATTACTTAGATCCTGAAACGCTGCAGCCGGTAAAGAGAACGTCTGAGCTTTCCAAAGGCGCAGTCAAAAGAAAAAAGAATGAAGAAGAGGAAGAGAAAAAATGAAGCTTGTAATACAAAAAGTCAGCAGTGCCTCTGTAGAAACAGAAGGAAAATGTATCGGAAAAATCGGAACGGGATTTTTAGTGCTGGTAGGCATTGGAAAAAACGATACCAGGGAAACCGTGGATCAATATGTAAAGAAAATGGTAAACCTGCGTATTTTTACAGATAAGGAAGGAAAAACCAATCTGTCCTTGGCTGATGTAGGCGGAGAAGTCCTTTTGGTATCTCAGTTTACTCTTTATGCCAACTGCAGAAAAGGCAACCGTCCCAGTTTCTTTGACGCAGGGGAACCACAGACTGCAGAAGCATTATATGAATATATGATAGAAAAAGTAAAAGAAAAAGTTCCTGTGGTACAAACAGGAGAGTTCGGAGCTTTGATGAAAGTATCCCTTGTAAATGAAGGACCATTTACCATAATATTGGATGAGAGTACCTTCGGGTGAGTGAAAATAGTTTAGCGGACAAATACAGATTTATCCGAAAAAGTATGGCTTTTTTCCTGGAACCGTGGTAAACTACTCTCAGAAATCGTTTTTTGGAGGTGTTTTATGGCAAAGCCAGCTACTTATCGTGAACAGGAAAAAATTGAAAATACAGTTAAACTCAGAGAATTTCTCATGGAACTTCCTCCTTATGTCCGTGATTTCTTCCGCGCTAAGGAACCTACGACTTCAGATAAAACCAGATTGTCTTATGCTTATGACCTTCGGGTGTTTTTTCGTTTTCTCAAGGAAACAAATCCTTCTTTAAAGGAAAAATCCATTGCTGACATTTCCATCCAGGATTTATCCCTGCTTCAGCCTGTGGATTTTGAAGAATTCCAGGAATATCTAAAGGCATACAAAACTCCTGATCATAAGCTGGAAACCAATTCCCGTACAGGGATCGCCAGGAAAATGTCCTGTCTGCGCAGTTTTTATGATTATCTGTGCAAGCGCCAGCTTTTGTCTTCCAATCCAGTGCGTCTGGTGGATATGCCTAAAATTAAGGAAAAAGCCATTATCCAGCTGGATCCCGATGAAGTCGCCAGTCTCCTGGACCATATTGAGAATTATGGAAACCAGCTTACCGGCGTACAGCTTTATCACTATAACAAGCAAAAGTATCGTGATATGGCGATCATTACTCTTCTGTTAGGAACAGGCGTTCGTGTTTCTGAGCTGGTCGGCTTGAATATCGGAGATGTAGATTTTAAAAATAATGGAATCCGGATTCTGCGGAAAGGCGGTAATGAAATGATCGTCTACTTCGGTTCTGAAGTGGAGGCAGCCCTGAAAGATTATCTGGAGATTTCAAGAAATGCCATCACCCCTGTGGCAGGTCATGAAGAAGCTCTTTTTCTCTCCGGTCAGAGGAAAAGAATTAGTGTGGACGCGGTGGAAAAAATGGTAAAGAAGTACGCTTCTGCTGTTTCTGTAAAGACCATTACTCCTCATAAGCTGCGCAGCACCTATGGCACTGCCCTTTATCAGGAAACCGGAGATATCTATTTAGTTGCTGACGTTCTCGGCCATGCAGATGTAAATACTACCAAGAAACATTATGCCAAATTAAGTGACGCCAGAAGACGTTCTGCATCAAAAGCCGTTGTTTTGCGGGAAAAGCGGGAATCAGAAGGAAGTGTGAAAGAAATTAATAACATCAATGTTGATTGATCCGAAAAGTTTGTATCTAAAAAAAGGAGAGGTTTACAATAAAATTATTTTGTATACCTCTCCTTTTTTCACTTCTGTTCCGACTTTTTCCAAAGCCGTTATTTTTTATTTATACATCTTCATATAATCGCCGTGAGCCGCGATCAGTTCATCGCACATTGCCTTAATATCATCAATGTTCAGTTCAGCTGCGGTATGTGGATCCAGCATAGCTGCCTGATAAATTTTTTCTTTGTCTTTGGTTGCGGCTGCTTCGATGGTAAGAAGCTGCACATTGATGTTGGTCATATTCATTGCAGCAAGCTGCAGAGGCAGACGTCCCACTTTACATGGATTTACACCGTTGGAATCGATCATACAGGGAACCTCAACACAGGCTTCTGCAGGCAGATTTTCAATTAATCCGTTATTGATCACATTGCCGCCGATCTTATATGGCTGTCCTGTTACAACCGCCTCCATAATGTAGGAAGCATATTCTTTGGAGCGCTCATGTGTTACTTTTCCGTCTTTCAGGATATCCTCTTTCTCTTTTTCCCATCCCTTGATCTGCTCAACGCAGCGGCGTGGATATTCATCCAGAGGAATGTTGTATTTTTCGATCATTTCCGGATATCTGGATTTGATAAATAAAGGATTATACTCTGCATTATGCTCACTGGATTCCGTACAGTAATATCCCAGATGTTTGATATACTCAAAGCGTACCATATCATCATGCTTTTCAGTAGCATTTTTCTTAGCTGCTCTTTCTTTGATCTCCGGATAAAGGTCATTTCCGTCTTTGTCTCTGATATCCAACAGCCATGCCATATGGTTGATTCCTGCGATGGTCTCTCTTCTGCCCTCCAGCTTATCTTCCATATCCAGTTTTTTCAGCAGATTTTCAGAGCATACCTGCACGCTGTGGCACAGACCTACAGTGCGTATCTTTGTATATCTCTGCATATATCCGGTGAGCATTGCCATAGGATTTGTATAATTCAAGAACAATGTATTGGGGCATACTTCTTCCATATCCCTTGCAAACTCTTCCATTACCGGAATTGTTCTTAAAGCTCTCATAATACCGCCGATTCCAAGAGTATCTGCGATAGTCTGACGAAGACCGTATTTCTTAGGTATTTCAAAATCTGTGATGGTGCAGGGATCATAGCCGCCTACCTGAATAGCATTCACCACAAAATCTGCGTCCCGCAGGGCATCTTTTCTGTTTTCCACACCCAGATAAGTACGGATATTTGCTCTTCCTTCATTTACATTTTTGTTGATTGCGTCCAGAATGATCTTGGACTCCTCAAGTCTTTTTTCGTCAATGTCATACAGCGCGATGTCTGCACGGCACAGAGCCGGCGTACACATACAGTCACCCAGTACATTTCTTGCAAATACTGTGCTTCCTGCACCCATAAATGTGATTTTCATGGTTTTCTTTTCCTCCTTTAGCATTCCTTTTCCGTTTTTCCCGTCAGGGATTTTTCATGCTTTTATTATAAAAGAAAACCAGTAAAAAACATATCTGCTTTGTTGCACATTATTGTAAATATGTTGCATTATTCTTCCAGGGAACCACTCTCCTCTTCTACCGGTCTCCACGCCTGGCCGAACTTTACATCTTTAAACAGAGCCGCAAGCCCGGTGATCTGTTTCAGCCGGACCAGCTCATGGATGGCTTCCTCATCCAGCCCTCCCCCTGTTTCATGCCAGAACTGTATGGAGGTATTGAATTTTTTCACATAATTGTTCCTCAGCCGGACCGGAAGCGTATCAAGAAGAAACATGGTGTAGGATTTCCAGGTATGGCCTTCCGGAAGAGTGACATTCCGGTATCCCATTGCTCTGGTACGCCCGTAGATACTGGCAAAATTAGCTCCCCGGACTCTTCCCACCAGCTTCACCCAGATAGCAGGATCAATAACCCGGTAAAGATTCAGAGAATCCTTAGAATAATCATTAAAGGGAGAGGCTACCCTCATCTGACTGACTTTCAGCCCTGCCTTATAATACAGATCATACAGGCGATTGTAATCGTAGTTGAAAACATAATTGGCATGCCATACATCTTCATGAGACCAGTCATAAAGTGGAGAAGCACACCAAACATCTTTAAAATGCCTGCTGATCCAGCATTCTCCTTTATAGCCATATTTTTTATTGAGGAATCCGCTGTATCTCTGCAGAGATTCATCTGCACGCATTCCCAGAAGGCAGACCGTCTTTCGGTCGCCGTGGGAAATACGGTACCATCTTCCAAACTGTTTTGCCAGATCTTCCTGATGCATGCGGTAGCGGTAGGTGGTCATAGGGTTGTTTTTCAGATTGATCACATACTCATGTTTTGGCATTTCCCTGACCCAGATGTCTTCCTTGGTATCATCCCAGGGATACCAGTACATTTCATAGCTGCTCAGAGCTGTCCTGGTTGCCATGGGAAGACATACCCAGTAAGCTTCCACTTCATTCTTGATACGCTCAAAGGTTCTTTCAATATATTCTGTTGTCACTGTATACTGGGCTTCAAAATCCTGATGAAATACTCCGATCACTTTGTCCGGATAATATTTTTTTCCTGAAATCAAGAACCAGATTCAGCAAAAGACCGCTGTCTTTTCCTCCGGAAAAGGAAATGTAGATATTATCAAATTCCTCAAAAAGAAATTTCAGTCTTTCCTGCAGAGCTTCGTACACATTTTGCTCCTGGTAGTCACGTATCACTTGAACTCCTCCCTGTAATAATTGCAGATATTTCCATTTTTTTCCATAAAAATAAATTTAGCATAACATACAGGTGAATTCAACAAGATTCGACAAGAAAAGACTACTTTTACCCTGCTCAGAAATTTAGGAAAAATCCACCGGCATTCCTGTCTGTATAAACCGGAGATACCGGTGGAACTTACGATTTACTTTACTCTTCTTCCAGAATATCGCTGAACTGAAATTTTATTCTTTTGGACACATAACGATAATTTTCTGAGGGGTTACCTGCGCAGGAATGCTGAATGTAGCCGCTGTATAATAAACCAGCAATTGAGAATTTCCGGGACTGCACAAAAACCTCTGTCCGTTTGCGGTTTCAATATTAGTAAGCGGAGTCAGATTCAGCCGCAGGGAATTGTCTTCCGCAGTCAGTGTTTCATCAAAGTATTTAAAATCAACATTTTGATTTCTGCGAAGGGAGGTAATCAATTCAGCCTGGTACTGAGGCGGAAAAATAGCCGGAGCGGGAAGAGATGTATCATAAAAAGCAGCAATGCGCATTCCCCGCCTGAGTCTTACATTGTCAATGACCATCGTATCTCCGGATACTACAAACCATATCTCTTCATCTCTGTTTTCTGCTCTTACCAAAATCATCTGTGTACAGCAGGAATCCCCTCTCCGTATGTTTTCGATCATGCCTGTCACTTTCTTATATACAGAAGAATCCATTTTTTCTCCATGTCTTTTTTCTTTATAGTATGGATAAATCTGAAAAAAGTGATGTTCTGTATTTTTATAACTCTTCTTTTCATTCTTTCCGATTTGTTGTAAAATATTGAACATGGTATTCTCCGATTGCAAACGGCAAGCTGCAAAAATACTATCTGAAACAAGGAGGAAAATTACATGAATGTAAGAAGAGCAGAAGAAAAAGATATGGAACGAATCCACTTACTGTTAAGCCAGGTCGCTATGGTACATCATATAGGACGCCCGGATTTGTTTAAAAAAGGCACAAGAAAATATACAGATGAACAGTTAAAAGAAATTATCCATGATGATCAGCGCCCCATTCTGGTGGCTGCAGACTCTACAGATAAAGTGCTGGGATATGCTTTCTGTATCTTCCGGCAAAATTTAAACAGCAATATTCTTACAGATATCAAAACTCTGTACATTGACGATCTCTGTGTGGATGAGACACTGCGGGGACAGCACATCGGAAAGGCTCTTTATAACGCTGCAGTCAAGTATGCCAAAGAGCATGGCTGTTATAATCTGACCCTGAATGTGTGGGCATGCAACGAAAGCGCCATGAAATTTTATGAATCCTGTGGGTTAAAACCTCAAAAAGTAGGAATGGAACTTGTTCTTTAGGCGGATCGGAGGTTGAACCCATGGAAAAACTCTTAGAAAACATGAAAACGGTATATCAGGCTGAAGGAATTCTTCAGAAAAATTTTGTCGGACAGATTTCTTATACTGTCTGTCTCGAACAGAAATATGAAGAACTGGATATTGAATTTTCCTATGACAAACAGCGTTACACCAAAGAAGACATAACGCCTGAGCTTTTAGAAGAGCTCAGATCCGTATGCAGAGAAAAATATGATCTGGAACTTTCGGATGAGGAAATAGAAAATCTGGCTTATAAAATAATGAAAACGGAAATCCATACTCTGGCTTCCCTAAACGATACATTTATCGGCTGTGTACACAGGCAGCTGCCTGTCCGGCATATGCATTTTACCCCACAGTGGGCAACAGAAGGCTGTATTCCTCAGTCTTCTGTTGAAGGTGTGCTTAAGATCACAGTCCTGGTCTTTCATGTACTTCTGGACCAGACCCATTATACTTTGAAAGTAAGCGTCCGATAGGAGGATTCCTTATGAAATATAAACGATTTGAACTTCACAATCACACTACGGAGTCTGATGCTTCTATTACCTGTCCGCAGCTTGTTGAATACATGATAAAGGACCATGCAGATGCCTTTGCCATAACAGATCACAATACCATTTCCGGACATGAAAAAATTCAAAAAATCCTCCGGGATACAAAAGCTCCTATCTCCTGTATTTATGGCATGGAATACACTACCTACTATGGACATCTTCTGTGTTTTAATCTTCATGAATATGTTCCCTGGGAGAACATCGACCCCGGCAAACCAGAACTTTTATTTTCCGCAGTCCATGAAAAAGGAGCTCTTGCCGGAATTGCCCATCCTTTTTCCTACGGAGCTCCCTTTGCCAGAGGATGTCGGTTTGAAATGAAAATCAACGACTATTCTGCAGTAGATTTTATTGAAATTTTCAACAATGCGGAACCGCTTCACGAAGTGAACGAAAAAGGACTTTTTATGTGGGAGTCCCTGGTACTGAAAGGATACAAGATTGCTATGAGCAGCGGTATGGATCTCCATTCCTTTACCCCCATGACCGATCAGTTTGCTACCTTCGTTCCTGCGCTGGATGGAAAAACTGCAGAAGAGGAACTGGAATACGCCATACGAAACCAGAAAACCTGTATTTCCAGGGGACCTGTACTGAAATGCATGCCGGATAAGACAAATGGCACTCTGTCTTTTTCCCTGGAGGAGACCGGAAAACCAGGCTTTTCTCCCCGGAAAAGCCCTTCTTGGCTGGTCTCTTTAAAATCAGAGAAGGATACTACAGTCCATTCTCTGCATGACACAGTCAGCCTGGAACAGCTGGGAAATCCAAAGGTTCTGATCCCCAAATTGTATCAGGGCGATACTTCCCTGGAGAACCTGGTATGTGTGGGAAGTGTATTGGAAAATCTTTAAAGATTCGGAGGTGAACTGCAAAATGCGGCAAAATATTTTTAAAATGAGCTTTTCCAAGGTCTATCCCCTTTACCTTCAGAAAGCAGAGAAAAAAAAGAGAACAAAAGAAGAGGTAGATACCATTATTTGCTGGCTCACAGGCTATGATGAACAGGGGCTGAAAAATCAGATTGCGGCAGAGAAAGATTTCGAAGCCTTTTTTCAGGAGGCTCCTCAGATTAATCCTGCTGCCTCTGAAATCAAAGGAGTTGTCTGCGGTGTACGGGTAGAAGAAATCCAGGATCCCCTGATGCATAAAATCCGCTGTTTGGATAAATTGATTGATGAACTGGCAAAAGGAAAAACCATGGATAAGATTCTGCGAAAGAAAGGCATTTCTCAGTAACAGGATTCGCTGTTTCCTTTTTATTTTCCGTAAGTCAAATACTCCGATGCAAGCATCGGGGTATTTGACCCTCGCGACAATCGCCAAATGGACATGCGTGCATGTCCGCTTGGCTCATTGCTCGCGGGAATAAAAGCCTGTCTCTGCAGCTTCTCTTTTGAGACATTACTCAGATTCAGGCTTTATAAACATCTTTTACTCAATCCTTTTCGCTGTATAAATACATACGCTTCTTGGATTCATAATGTAGATTCCTTTGTGAAGAATCTCTTCTGATTTGATTATGGTTTCTTTTCCTCTGGAAGTATCTGCCGCTGGGATCCAGCTGTATCCGCAGGGAAGCTCTGGAAGTATCATCTCTGCCGGCTCCCAGAAAGTATTAACCCCCAGATAGACCAGGTCTTCTTCTCCGTCCTCAGCTTTTCCCGCAAATAAAACAGCTATGGTATGCGTGTCTTTGGAATATTCTTTATTCCACGCTTCTCTTCCATGAATGCTGACATAGGGAAGGTCAAATGCTTTTCCTTCCAGATTCCGGCTGATCACAGGGTGTGTTTTGCGAAAGGAAATAAGGAATTTAAAAAAATCAAATACTTCTCTGTTCTTTTCTGCCTTCTCCCAGTCCAGCCAGGAAATTTCATTATCCTGGCAATAAGGGTTATTATTCCCAAACTGTGTATTGCAGAATTCATCGCCAGCCAGAAACATAGGTGTTCCCCTGCTGCATAGGAGGACAGCTGCCGCATTTTTTATCATCTGCAGCCTGAGTTTTCTCACCTCTTCATCAGAAGTCTCCCCCTCAAATCCACAGTTCCAGCTCCGGTTGTCATCTGTACCGTCTGTATTATTCCACCCGTTGCCCTCATTGTGTTTCTGGTTATACGAATACAGATCATATAAAGTAAAGCCGTCATGGCAGGTGATAAAATTTACAGAAGCATTTTCCCCTCTTTTTTCCGGAGGATACAGATCTGTAGAGCCGGTGATCCTCATGGCAGCGGCATAGGCATACCCCTCGTCTCCTTTTAAAAAACTGCGAAGATCATCCCGGTATTTACCGTTCCATTCTGCCCATCGGTTCCAGGAAGGAAAACTTCCTACCTGATACAGCCCCCCTGCATCCCAGGCTTCTGCGATCAGGTCTACACTGTACAAAATAGGGTCGTAAGCAAGGCTCTCCAGCAGAGGAGGCTTATTCATAGGTGTGGAATCTTC
>CALWHD010000041.1 GCA_944380235.1 uncultured Blautia sp. | reverse complement strand
ATTCAGCATATAATATTCAAACTTTTCATAGGACAGCTCCCGTCCCTGAACACTCACCTGATCAGTTTCGGGAGCAATCTTGTATTCGGGACTTTTTACTGTTTCCCTGTTTACACAAACATTTCCCTTTTTTATCAGTTTTTTTACTTCACTCCTGGTTCCCTGCCCCATATCAGCGAGGTACTTATCCAGCCTTATCTTTTCCATTACTGCAATCTCCAGCCTGCATAATATTTATTCTTCAGAATTCCCTTGGAAAGCTTTCCGAAACCCAGGGCGTATCCATCTGTGCACACAAGCTGCCAGCCCTTTTTCTCTCTGCCCGCAAGGTCTGACACATCCAGGGTTTCCCCTTTCAAATATTTGATCGTTCTCACATCCCTGCTGTCCAGATCAATACAGGAGGCAAATGTTTCGGGACTTAATGCCATAGCAAGTGCCTGAGCGGGTTCAAATCGATTCTTTTTTACTTCTCCCAAAAAAAGTCCTGTCCGCAGATAGCGCAATCTGGGAAGTTTTGTTTTTCCCGGGAGAAGATACAGCTTTTCTTTCTCCATCATAAATGTTCCCTGAGAAAGATCCAGTTTTACCAGATTTAAAAAGTCCCGGGCACACTCCGGCAATACAGCAGATTTCTGACCGTTTTCCTTCCTTTCTCCGGCCGTCCCCTTCTTTTTCAAAAGAGCAAGGAAGTGTCCCTCACCAGGCATTTTATGGGGAAAGATCCGCACACACTTTTGCAGTTCCCGGCTGCGCTCTTCAGACACTCCTTCTATGGAAAAACCTGGAGAGAATCCACTGTAGGGTTCGATCCCGACAAGTTCCATATCCTCTCTATGATCCAGAAGATACGCGATCACCTCCTCATTTTCCTCAAGGGAAAACGTACAGGTGGAATATAGCAGCATTCCGCCCGGCCGCAGCATCTCTGCCCCAAGAAGGATAAGGTTCTTCTGAATCCCTGCATAATAGGCCGGCGGCTGTTCCTCCCAGTATTTCATCATCCTTGGTTCCTTATGGAACATCCCTTCCCCCGAACAGGGCGCATCAATCAGCACTTTATCAAAAAATCCCGGCAGATTTTCAGTAAGTTTCTCCGGCGTCTCACTGGTCACATAAATATTCGGAGCACCAGTAAGCTCCAGATTCTTTAAAAGCGCCTTTGCTCTGCTGCTGCTCAGATCATTTGCAAAGAGAAGACCGGTTCCGGCAAGCCTGCCCGCCAGCTCCGTGGCCTTTCCTCCCGGCGCTGCACACAGATCCAGCACATAGTCTCCTTTTTCAATGGGAAGCCGGCTGGCAGGTGTCATAGCGCTGGGTTCCTGAAGATAATACAGACCGGCAAAATAATAGGGGTGTCTGGAAGGCAGCTGCTCCTGCTCTTTCTCTATGTAATATCCGTTGGAGACCCAGGGAATCTTTTCTCCCGGAAACGGACAAATATACTCCCACGCCTCCCCGGTAATCTTACAGCGGTTCAGCCGCAGCCCCTGTCTGACAGGCTGTTCATAGGTTTTTTCGTATTCTTCATACTCTTCTTTTAACAGGCCGCGCATCCTTGCCTCATACGCCTGCGGTAACTCTGGCTTTATCATCTGTCTACTCTACCTCTTCCAATGTGATTGCCTGGGCACGGTATCCCTCCGCTATGATATCCAGCTCCCTATGGAACCGTTCCAGCTGTTCCAGGTCTTTTTTGCTGTAGATCCTGTAAAATTCATCCTGAATCTTTGCCACTTCTCTTTTGTTGGAGAAGTGATACAGATTTTCAATATTATTCAAAATATCTGCCACCAGATTAGACTGATGGAGCATGGAGTTCTGAGCATCCATAACTTCATTGCGCACAGAAGACATCTCCGCATCCAGCTGCAGGATAGAATCCGCTGCACTGCTTAGACGCTCTGCCAGGTGACGGGGCATGTTGCCCTTATATTTGTACTGAAGAGAATGTTCAATAGTCGCCCAGAAATTCATGGCAAGAGTCCGTATCTGGATCTCAGCCCTGATTTCTTTTCTTCCTTCCAGTGTCTCTGTAGCGTAAGAAATAATAATATGATAGCTTCTGTATCCGCTTTCTTTCATATGGGTAATATAATCCTTTTCCTCGAGGACCTTCATGTCACTGCGTCTGCGGATCAGCTGAGCCACTTTTTCAATATCCTCGTAAAACTGACAGATAATTCGCACACCTGCAATGTCCTCTACCTTTTCCTCCAGCTCCTCCCAGGAAATGTTTTTTCTCTGCATCTTCTCCAAAATGCTGTTGATGGACTTTACTCTCCCTGATACCTGTTCAATGGGAGAATACATGTCTTTTTCTCTGTGTTCTTTTTTCAGCTGGTTAAACTTCATGACCAGCTCCTTTACTGCGAGTTCATAAGGAATCAGCAGTTCACGCCATAACCGTATTTCCATAATGCATTACTCCTTAACTATCCATAAAGTATAGCATATTTTCTTTCTTTTTAATAGAAAAAATTTTTCTGCTTATCCTGCAGGAACTCCAGTACCGGATAAGGGTTTAACGGATATTCCTCCCTCTTCTCCGTGCGTACATAGATTCCCATGTGCAGATGGGGTGGAAATTGTCCTGTTGTACCCTTTTCCCCATATCCTGTATCTCCCAGAAAGCCCAGCATCTCTCCTGCTTCTACAGAATCCCCTTCCTGAAAATCCGCTGCATAGGATGACAGATGGGCATAATAGAAATATCCGCCGCCCGGACTTCTGATGCCGATGCGCCACCCTCCCAGAGGAAGCCAGCCGATTTTTTCCACCACACCTGCTGTCATACTTACCACAGGATAAAAACCGCTCACAGATTTTTCTCCAAAAATATCGCAGCCTTCATGAACCCGGTTTCCTCCAAAGTTCCTCTCCTCAAGCCAGGAATTTTCAAAAAAAAATCTGCTTCCTGCTTCCCTGTAGTTTCCCGCTGCCGGAAAATATACCAGGTCTTTCCAGAAACTAAGATACAGAACTATCTCTTCCTTTTCCACACCGGCTTCCTGAAAGATCTCTACAGGAATTCCCGCTTTTCTCAGACCTTCAAGAGAGACTCTCTCCCGCAACCCCCCTGCCGCCTGGGCGTTGAAAACCAAAAGGACACAAAGCCCACATATCCATTTCCGCACAAAAAACCTCCGTCTGCTCCTACAGTACATAAGCACATTGAGCTTTGCTCAACATGATACCATTGTATGCGCAGACAGAGGTATTTATGACTATTTTTTATTCTACGAAAAAGCAAAAGCTTTCCTGTGAGGCAAAAAGTCCCTGCTTACTCTTTAATTTCTCTGAGTACTTCTACAAGATAATCCCATACTCTCTGTACAGAAGAAATAGAAAGCTTTTCTTCCGAAGTGTGGATATCTTTCATATCCGGTCCGATAGAAACACAGTCAAGCCCAGGTATCTTCTCATAAAAAAGACCACATTCCAGACCCGCATGGATTACCTGAACCTCCGGTTCTTTTCCGTATAATTTTCTGTATACCTGAACCATCACAGTACGCAGATGGGAATTCTGCCTGTATTCCCAGGATGGATAATCTCCCTCAGCTGTAAAATCGCCGCCCAGGAATTCTGTCAGGTATGCAATTTTATCTGCCAGTGCCTGTTTAGCTGTCCCGACAGAGCTCCTCACACTGGCTGAGCCACAGAGGGCTTCCGGTGTCAGAGCAGTGATTCCCAGATTGCAGGAGGTCTCTACAAGTCCGTCAATAAATCCGCACATTTTCTGAATGCCATTGGGATAATTCAGCAGGAAAAACAGCACCTTTTCCAGACTCACCGGGTGGAGCGCCGGTTCTGCTCCCTGTCCCAGAGGTTCTGCAGTCACGGTGATACCCTCGTCGCAGCCTGCATATTCTTTTCTCAACGCCTGTGTGAAAATATCTGCATAAGCAGCGATCTTCTCTCCGGTCTCTGTGTCTGCCAAAATCAGGGCTTCCGCATCTCTTGGAATGGCATTATCCTTTAATCCTCCGGAAAGTTCCGCAAGAACATAATCTCCCTGCTGCCTGCATTCCTTTAAAAATCTCGCCAATATGAGGGTTGCATTTGCCCTGTTCTTATCTATTTCAGCTCCTGAGTGACCGCCCAGCAGTCCGGACACACGAATCTTCCATTTCATGCCTGTACATTCCTGATACCGTACCGGAAGCTTTGTCACTGCAGTCATCCCCCCTGCACATCCTGCCCAGAGGATTCCTTCTTCTTCAGAATCCAGATTGATAAGATATTTGGCATTTAAACAGGAGGCATCCAGTGCCGATGCTCCCAGAAGCCCAATCTCCTCATCTACAGTAAACACTACTTCCAGAGCCGGATGTTCCAAAGTATCATCCTCCAAAAGAGCAAGTCCGTAGGCAACTGCAATCCCATCATCGCCTCCTAAAGTGGTCCCGTCCGCAGAAATATAATCTCCTTCTATGTGAAGTTTTAAAGGATCTTTCGTAAAGTCATGGGTGTTTCCTTTTTTCTTTTCACATACCATGTCCATGTGTCCCTGAAGCATCACGGAAGGTACCTTTTCATATCCTTTCGATGCCTCCTTAAAAATGATTACATTATTGCTTTCATCCTGGATCCACCGAAGCCCCTGATTCTTTGCAAATGCCACCAGATAATCACTGATTTCTTTTGTATTTCCTGAACCGTGAGGAATCTTTGTGATCTCTTCAAAATAATAAAAAACTCTCTGCGGTTTTAAATTTTCCAATACTGGCATATCTGTCTGCCTCCCTTGTCTTGATTTCTTATTCTGTTTTCTATTGTCACACATTCCGGCAAAAATGGCAAGAATAGATTCTGCAAGCCCGCCCCGCCTCATATATTAAAATAACCAGGGCCAGGGCGGGGGTTCTATGAAACGATTTTTTCCTTTTTTTCTGATCATCCTTTTGCTGGGATTTTTGTTATTTTTTCCCCAGCAGTCCCTGCTTTATGCAAAAAACGGGCTGATGCTCTGGTTCTATACACTTCTGCCTTCTCTGCTCCCTTTTATGATTCTTTCCAATCTTCTTCTCCGTACCAATCTTATGGGGAAATTTTCAGCTCCTTTCAAAGCATTCTGGCACACTGTTTTCGGACTCTCCTGCCAGGGAGCCTATGCCCTGCTTCTGGGAGTTTTCTGTGGTTATCCCATGGGTGCCAAAATTACAGGAGATTTATATCGAACCCGGCAGATTTCCCGGCAGGAAGCCCTTTATCTTCTCACCTTTTCCAACCATCCCGGTCCTTCCTTTCTCTCTGCCTACCTGTGCACCGGTCTGTTTCAGAGACCTGAGTTAACTTTCCCTGTATACGGCATCATTTACGCATCCAGCTTCTTTACTTGTCTTATTTTTCGTTTCCGTTTTTGGCAGGAAAGGCGCAGCAGGCTTTCAGCAGCCTCCCTTTCCATAGCAGAAGAAAAGACGCCCGATTCCCTCTCTTTCGGGGAATCCTTGGACGCCTCCATTATGAACAGCTTCGAATCCATTGCCCGTCTGGGCGGATACATCATCCTGTTTTCTATATTACAGGGAATCTTCAGCCTGCTGCTGAGACCATTTCCGACAGTCTGCCGACTCTTTGCAGGACTCCTGGAAATCACCACAGGACTCTCCTTCCTCTTACAGAATGCAGAATCCTCTCCCTGGCTCCTCCCCGCCGCTCTTGCCTTCACATCTTTTGGAGGGCTGTGTGTGGCAGCACAGACAAAATCCATGTTATCAGGGACCTCATTGCCCTTAAAACCTTATCTGGAAGGAAAAGCCGTCAGCTCTGTGATTACCCTGTGTCTTTCTTTCTTATTCTTCATCGTCATCAAAATCATCTAAATCACTGTCCAAATCGTCAGGCTCTGCGGTCTGAACCGGAGCCTGAGCCGCTTCACTCTGTGCAGCTGCACCGGAAAGCTGAGGCGCAAGCTCAGCACGATTCTGCCTGATCACATCTGCAGATGCCTGAAGAGCGCGCACAAAATCATTGTACTTGCCTGCAGCATCTTCCAGAATATTGGATACAATCTGACCCATATTCGCCATCATCTCATCTGTATAGGAAACCGCACTTAAGCGAAGGCTGTTTGCATCATTGGTAGCTGAGTCAATGATTGCCTGCGCCTGCTGGTTGGCACTGTTGATGGTCTCATTTGCCTGAGCGTAAGCCTGCTGCATAACTTCAGACTCTTTTACCATCTCCTGCACCTGTCTCTTAGTATCCTCAATAATATTGTCTGCCTTTGTCTGAGCATCCGCAAGAATGGCATCTTTGTTGCTGATGATCTTCTGGTATCTTTTGATTTCATCCGGTGTCTTCAGACGAAGCTCTCTTAAAAGTTCTTCCAGTTCTTCTTTGTTCACTACAATCTTAGTTGTGGATAAAGGCTGATATTTACAGCTCTCCACATATTCTTCAATTTCTTCAATAATCTGTTCAATTCTGCTGCTCATTTTATTTCTCCTTACTGTATTTTCTAAAATGTACTATTTTCTCCTTCTTGTTTTACTCTGCCTGCATACTTTTTCTCTACGCAACGGACTACATATTCTGGAACAAATTTGGAAATATCCGCACCAAAATAAGCCGCCTCCTTCACTGTAGTAGAACTTAAATACGCATACTGAAGGCTTGTCGTCAAAAACATGGTATCTACATCAGTTGCCAATACCCGGTTGGTCTGCGCCATCTGCAGTTCATACTCAAAATCTGTGATAGCTCTCAGTCCGCGGATAATCACCTTCGCCCCGCAGCTTCTGGCAAAGTTTACAGATAGTCCTCCGAAAGAAGTAATTTTCACATTGGGAATATCTGCAGTTATGTTCTCTAATATATTAACACGTTCCTCTACAGAAAACAACGGACTTTTTACAGAATTATTTAAAACTCCCACAACTACTTCATCAAAAAGCGCCGATGCCCTCCTGATAATATCTAAATGTCCGAATGTGGCAGGATCAAAACTGCCCGGATAAATTGCTCTTACCATGGTGTTTCCATGCCTTTCTTAATAAAAATGTGCATATTTGTTTTATATCTTTTTTCTTTTATAAGGGAATATCCGTACTCCTTCAGGTAATCAAAGTCCGTCCCCAAAGAGGCTTCCACCACGATCAGAGTATCTTCCGTAATATAATCTTCATCCTTTATGGCTTCCAGGACCTGTTTTTCAAATCCCTGGTTATAAGGTGGATCCATAAAAACACAGTCAAACGGCTCTTCTCCCTTCAGAAGGGAAAGGGCCGCGAACACATCCTGGTTATATAGAGCCGCTCGATCTGAAAGTCTGGTAAACTTCAGATTTTCAGTGATTACTGCAGCTGCCTTTCTGTTTTTTTCTATAAATGCGCAAAAATCCGCCCCTCTGCTCAAAGCCTCAATCCCGATGGCACCGCTGCCTGCAAAAATATCCAGAAACCTGCACTGGCACATATAAGGCTGGAGCATATTAAAAAGGGTTTCCTTTATCCTGTCTGTAGTAGGGCGGGTTTCCATCCCGGGGATTGTTTTAAGCGGCATACTTTTTGCACTTCCTGCAATTACTCTCATAAAGTACTCTGTCCTTTTATTTTAATCTTTTACCATACCCAAAAAATATTACTGTTTTTCAATGATTTAACCGATAATCAAGGTCTCCATGCTCAAGTCCCAGTATAAGGGATTCTGCAGTAGCGATATTGGTCGCTATGGGAATATTATACTGATCACAGCATCTGGAAATCTGATATACATCCGGCTCTTTCGGATCAATCATCGCCGGATTGTAAAAAAAGATTACCATATCAATCTCGCCGCGCTCAATCATTTCCGTAAACTGCTTGTCTCCTCCCATGCTTCCAGGAAGAAATTTGTGGACTCGCAGATTTGTTGCTTCCTCAATACGTCTTCCTGTAGTCCCTGTTGCATAAATCTCATGCTTTGTTAAAATATTTTTATAAGCAATGCAGAAATCCTCAATCAGGGCTTTTTTACTGTTATGTGCTATAATTCCAGTCTTTCTCAACTAATTGTTTTAATTCTTGCCTTACATGACCAGTT
>CALWHD010000040.1 GCA_944380235.1 uncultured Blautia sp. | reverse complement strand
CCTGTATCGCCTTTGTAAGGTTTCCCCGGCCACCGTAATATTTCTGGATATGTTCCAGTCTTAATATCTCATTCATACACTCACCTCACATTTTTCTATGATTACAGCATATCCGCTTGCATCTGGTATTTGTATCTCTTTTCCTTACAAAGTTCTAACAAAATTGTAAGAAAAAGGCGCAGGGATCACTGCTCCTGCACCTGATAAATATAATCATTTCTGTAAAAAGAAAGGATAAATACCGTTCCTTTTTCCAGAGGTTCTGCCTCAATTCCCATTCCCAGCTTTTCACACAGACGCCTGCACAGATACAGCCCCAGTCCGGTAGAATTCTGCACCTTTCTGCCGTTTTTTCCTGTAAATCCTTTGTCAAAAATTCTTGGCAGATCCTGCGAATCGATTCCTATGCCATTGTCTTCCACGCGCAGGCGGACAGTGTCCCCTGCTTCTTCTCCGGAAAATTTCAGTACCGGCTCACTGCTTTTGTATTTTACTGCATTTACAATCAGCTGATTCAAAATAAATCTCAGCCACTTCTCATCCGAATATACCCGGTACGGAAACTCCCCTACCTCAACAGACACCTGATTTTTTAACAGCAGATATTTATTGTCTGTGACAGACTGGTGGATCACCTGTTCCAGACGCACAGGCTTTACGGAATAATCTTTTTCTGTATGTCCGCTCCTGGCATAATAAAGAGTCTGCTCTGTATACCGGCTGACTTTTTCCAGCTCCCCCAGGATCTCTCTGGTAAAATCCGAACGATGGTTTTCGCACAGAAGCTGCATGGCTGTAATAGGTGTTTTAATCTCGTGGATCCACTGTTCTATATATTCCCGGTATTCCTTTCTCTCCCTCTTAACCTCTCCAATCTGCTCCAGCATGGATCTGCCTGCCATCTTGAGAAGGCGATGCCAGACTTCTTCTTCCGCCTCTGCAGGTTTTTGGATGATTTCCGGAATCAGGTATTTTTCCTCCAGATCTTCTGCCAGAGAAAGAAGACGTTCCAGTCTTTTCTTCCTGACATAAAAGCTGCAGAACATACAAACAGCAAGAGCAAAGAGCCACACCAGCAGGATGGCTGCAGTCACATCCCTGCTGTTCCCGTTTATCAGAAGAAACACAGAAAGAGCCGTCATGCCAAGGAGCTGCGCACACAGAAAAGGAAGTCTGTTTTTCCAGTATTGTCCTGCATTCATATGGTATACCCCTGACGATGTTTTGTTCTAATAAAGTCCCTGATCCCCAGGCCGGACAGCTTTTCGCGAATTCGGTTAATGTTCACGCTTAAAGCATTATCGTCGACATAAAGCTGATTATCCCAGAGATATTCTATAATATCAGCCCGGGAACAGATTGTCCCCCCATGGCGGAACAGATAATAAAGTATCTTTACCTCGTTTTTCGTAAGCTCCGCATACCTTCCCTCATATTCCAGCCGGCTACTCTCCAGATGAAGCACTGCACCCTTCCACGCAAGACTCTCTGTACCCTCTTCGGGGTATACCCTTTTGATGAGAGAATCGATTTTAGCCAGAAGGATGGCAGTGTGGTAAGGTTTTGTGATAAACGCATCCCCGCCCAGCATGATACTGTTTAATTCATCCATATCCGTATTGCAGCTGGTGACAAAAATAATGGGAAGCCTGGAAAAACTGCGAATTCTAGAACACACAGAAAACCCGCTTTCTCCGGGCAGACGGATATCCAGAAGAACCAGATGAGGATCTATTTGTTTCACCTGATCTGCGGCATTGGAAAAATCTGTTACAGCCGCTGTTTCATATCCATTTCCTTCCAAAAGTGTCTGCAGTTCTTTCTGGATCACAGGATCATCCTCTATAACAGCAATTTTTTTCTTCATCTATTCTCCTCCGGTTTCTGTCTGCCATTTTCCCTTTTCTTCTTCTCCTCTTTTTCCAGTATCCGCAAAGCTGCTCTGGCAGCTCCCCGAGCAGCCTCTTCCTGACCCTGAGATAAAATAAGATCCATAGAAAAGCGCCGGCTGACAATCTCTCTCAAATATTTGTTTTTCCGCATTCCGTTTCCTGATGCCACAAGTATTTGAGGGGCAGTTTCTGTTCCCGCCTCTATAGTACGATACAAATCATACAGCTCCTGTGCCATTCCCTCCAGAACGCCCAGGATTAAATTTCCCGGAGTGAAATTCTCCGTACTGATCTG
Organism: uncultured Blautia sp.; assembly: GCA_944380235.1. Classification (GTDB taxonomy): domain Bacteria; phylum Bacillota; class Clostridia; order Lachnospirales; family Lachnospiraceae; genus Blautia. Next base: position 33,870 of record CALWHD010000040.1, on the reverse strand, counting down.
CTCAATCTTTCCCCTTTTTTCCGGATCTTCCCTTGTTCCGGAAAACGTTGTGGTGACTTTTAAAGAAGAATGCCGAACTTCTTTTTCCAGCAGGCGTTCCATAATCCTGTAATGATCCACATCTGTGATTCCCATAGCTTCTCCATATTCTCTGAAAAAATGTTCCAGAACAGCATAGGCACGGCCTCCGCAAAGGGGCGCTCCCACTAAAAGATAAGAGTCTTTGTCAAAGGGCCGCACTTCAATCCCCGGTGCTGTAAAATACTTCGCAGAATAAACGGAAACCTGGCTTCCTGTTCCTACATTTACCAGCACTGAATGCTCAAAATTCTCCACAGAACCTAAGAAACCTGCCTGGTTGTCTCCTATGGCAGTACATACCGGCAGATTTTTATAGGTACCGCAAAAGGTAACGTCTTTTGTAATCCTAGGAAGAATAGAAAGATCTATGCCGCACTTTGTCAGGCAGTTTTTCCTAAACGCTCTCTGCTGCGGGTCATAAAACCCCAGACTTGCTCCGCTGCTGCTGTGGAGCAAAGGCTCCTTTCTTCCAGTCAGCCGCATTGCCAGATAGTCTCCGATGGTACAGATTTTCCTGGCTTTTTCCGGCATCTGTCCGGTCCTGACCTGATAATAATGGGTTACGAGCCCATAGCCGGAACTGACTTTTTCCCCGCAGATTTCTTCTATCCGCTCACAGGCGCTTTTCCCTTCAAAACAGGGCAGGTTTCCCCTGCCATCCTGCCAGGTATACAGCGGACTGACACTGTTTCCTTTTTCGTCTGTATAAAGGATCCCATGCATCTGTCCGGTAATCCCCACAGCGCAGACAGAACCCTCTTCTTCCAGAAGCCGGTCCACAAGTTTCTTTGCTTTCTCCGTGACAGCTTCTGCATCTTGTATTTTTTCCCAGCAGTTTCCGGAAGGAAGAAACGTATTATTTTCTATTGTAACGCTCCGGCAGTTTTTTCCCGTTTCTCTGTCTATGACTGCCCCGCTGATGGTAGTGGTCCCCAGATCGATTCCCAGTATCTTCATAACTGCCTCCTGTATACATCCCGTATTTATTTTCTTTTTCCATACTATCATGAATACCTGAGGCTTGCAAGTTTCTGCCTGATTTTCTGCATTCCGTTATAACTCTGGGCAGCCAGATTACCGTTCATAGTTTCCCATGTTTTGTAATCTTCCGGCTTTGTCTATATGCCTATTATTTAAATCCCCCCCTGCCATCAGCCATTCTGCCTCGTCTTTTAAAGTCTCCTCATATCTTGTGTAATACACTGTGTATCATGGAGGTGATTACACAAGATGGAATATACAAAAGAACAGTTGGGTGCATTTATCCGGAAAGGCAGAGAAGGTAAAGGACTGACACAGGAAAAGTTTTACTTGAGTTTTGCTTGAGATTTCTACAGAATTGGATTTGAATTGATATCAGATATGAAAAGGCAGACTCGCACCAGATAACGTAGAGTCTGCCTTTTGATGTGGTATAAAAAAAGTTGACACCCCATTCTCAAGGATTTGAGATATAATCAACAGAATAAGGAGGTACTCAAAGTGGCACGTAAATATGACCATGAATATAAAATACAAGCAGTAAAGCTGGATATCGGGGAAGGTTCCCATACCCCTGCCAGCGCAATGAGTCTCTCAGAAGAGATTACCTTACTGCGTAAGCGTGTCAAGGAGCAGGAAAAGGAAATACGTCGGCTCAAGGAAGAAAACGAGTTTCTGGAAGGAGCCAGTGCTTTTTTCGCCGCCAGCCGTCGGAAGTCAGCAAAAACCAGAGAATGACCTTTCTGGCACTTAAGACAGAGGACGGCAGGATCAAAGGGAAAACCGCATTTTATTGTCATATGCTTGGCGTCAGCCGTCAAGGTTTCTATAAGTATCTCGCAAATAAAGACCGCCCATGGAAGTACCAGGATCTGGCGGATGCCATGAAAGAGATCGTCAGCGAAGATGAATGTAATGACACTTATGGACGTATCCGTATGTATCAGGCATTGCTGCTGAAGCAGCCGGAGGCATCCTCAGCTTACGGCGCAGGTCGATATTCCTGACATCCAGCAGGCCTGCATTGATATAGGAATAGATGGTGCGGTCCGTGACCGGCAGTTCATCCCGGTACCGCTCACAGATAGTCGGAAGGGACTGTCCTTTCTTCAGCAGAGGGGAAATGGTGTCATTGATCCGGTTCAGTTCCTGTTCTGTCAGAGAGATTCCCCTGCGGGACTCTGAAAGGGTCTTCTCGTATTGTTCCTGGGCATACTTCGCATCATAGAGCATACGGCGCAGCCGACAGCGGAGCCGGTGGGCACAGGGATTGCAGACAAAGGGAGATTTCTCATAATCAGAACAGAACTCCTCCCGATACTCCGGGCAGCCTTTCTGGCATCCTCCGCAGGCTCTCTGGCACTGGCGTTTTCCCCGATGGCAACCTGAGCGGCCATCGGGAATTCTGGTACATGTCTTTTCCGCACGCTTCGGAGATGTTCTCCTTTGTTTTAGAATTATTAAAAAAAGAGATATGGGACAGCTTTTCCCATACCTCTTTTGTGTGATGATTCCATAAATCCAAATCTGTGTTTCTTCCAGTTATAATAGATTTGTCCGAGCGGCATAAATTCAACATCCATCCTCATCCGGAAAAACATTTTGTTTTCTATTCTCTGATTTCTTCTATTATCTGCTGCTTTAAAATACTTCTTCCGGAAACCAGCACTGCGCTCACACAGATCACCAGATTCAAGATCACCATTGCCGCATAGGGTGCCGGCGAGATCATTCCCTGGGGATGAAGATAAAAATACACATGAAGCATAAAATAATACAGCATCTTCTGTACAAAGAAATACATAATCATCATAGCAAGACTGGAATAGATCCCATACCGGAGTCCTTCCTTTGCAAGCATTTTCATAAATCCTGTATCCGTGATCCCCATGGCCCGCAGAATTCCGAACTCATGTTTCCGCGCTGCCACCAAATACTGCATGCTGTTCATAATATGCAGCAGGCTGACCAGAAACAGCACCAGAGCGATTCCATAGAAAAATATCATTTTCTGTGCCAGATAAAGATTCTGAGAGTTGATCTGCTCCGTATAATCTTTCACCATGCATTTGGGTACATCAGAAACCACATCCCGGATCTCCTTTGCCGCAGTTTCTGCGTCCGCCTCTTCTTTCAAAGAAATACTTATCGTCTGATATCCTGTCACCCCGAAGTTTTCTTCCATCTGTTCATTGGTCATAATAATGTCCACTTCCATAGAGCCGCTGTCACCGATATACGTTTCCACTTTTGCCAGAGGACGGTTTGTCACTGCCGCTATCTGAAATTCTCCGGTATTATACAGACTCTCATCACTTAAAAACTTCAGGATTTCCCCGGAATTTCCGGTATCTTTAGGTGTTTTTAAAAATATACTGTCCCCCTGATGAAGATCAATCCCATCTGTATTCCCCTGTCCGTCAGAAATGGTTTTAAAAATCACAGAATTTTCTTCCCGCATCTGATCCGGATCGATGTCTCCCTCAATCAGATAATTCTGTAATTCCTTCAGCATCTTGTCATCATAACCATAAATATTCACTTTCAAAAGATAATCTTTTTCTCCGGTCTGAAGGATTCTTCCATTGTACTTTTCCATCAGTTCCGGATCAGGCGGATTCGCTTCATCCTCTGCCACTTCCTCAAAAAAAGATGTCCATTTCAGTTTTCCTTCTGTAAGAGGAATCTCTCCCAGAAGATATCTGACCGGATGGATTTCTCCAATGCCGTTTACCTTCTCAAGAGCAGCGGCTTTCTCCCGGGGTATGATATCCTTCAGCTGATCCGAAGCTTCATATACCTGAATATCTGATCCCAGACCATCGTCCGCTTTAAAGGTGAGTTCATTATTTATTTTTGTGTTTTCCATCACGAAAAAAGCGCCCAGGAAAATCACACTTCCAACAGATAAAGAAAAAAGAATCCCCGCAAAAGCCCCCTTCCTGGAAAACATAAATTTTTTTGTAAGAATTCCTGTAAGATTTTCCATACTAAGGCTATATATCTTTCTGTGCCTGGGTATCCTTTCGGTTTCACCTGTGATCATCTGACGTACCGTCAGCCGTCTCATTTTTCTTACAAGACGCAGGCTGATCAGCGTAAGAAGCAGAAAGAAAAAGACCGCGCCCGCCGCAAGAACAGAAAAGTCTGTCCGAAACTTTCCCGCATCCGGCAGGTTGGAGGCCGCATACTCCAGTGCCTGCTCCTGAATATTCACCCCTGTATGCAGGACCTGATCCTGTACAATAAAAACTCTGCCTATCTTTTGATAGATCAGTGCAGCTACACTGTTCCCCAGGACACTTCCCAGAGGATACCCTGCGGCAAAAATAAAAAGCTGTTCTGCCCAGAGCATTTGAAATACCTTTCCCTCTGTAATCCCCAAAGTCTGCATGATACTGTACTGAGAAATTCTCTTTATTACAGATACCTGGAAAAGGCTGTAGAGAATAAAACCGCCAAAAAGTCCCAGGACAGCCAGAATCGTATTCTCTGTCAAAAAACCGCTGCTGTTCAGCTGTCCCCAGATATAAGGAAGCCCCGTCCCTTTTTCAAAGATTCCTGCCTTTAAAACTTCCAGTATCTTTACAGGAGCCTCTCCGCCCACATAAACGGCAATTCCGTTATTCCTGGCAATGGTATCTTCTTTGACGCCAAAGGTATCTGCAAAAGCCGCCGCCTGTTTATAGACTTCTCCCTTTTCCCTGAACTTCAGATAAAGAAAATCTCCTTCTGTTCCATAGTCCAGTGTACTGCTGACAAAAATCTCCAGTCTGTCCTCCTGAAGTTTCTCCGGCATCTCTGTAAGGATACCGCAGAGTGTAAAGGTCTGCCCATCCAGTTCTATGGTACATCCAAGTTCCTCCGGGAGATCCAGATTTCTGAGAGCATGGCGGTCCATGGCAATTTCACTGCTGACTTCCGGCATCTTTCCCTCCAGAAGCTTTCTGCCCATCATTTTCAGATAGCTGCTGTCAGCAGAGACAAATTCCATTTCAAAAGGCTCTTCTGCTGTCTTTTTTATGGTCTTTATGCCATATGTTTCTATCTGAAATCCCTTTCCTTCCGGATTTTTTTGAAAATCTTCAAACCAGGGTTCTGAACACCAGAGCGCGTAATGCCAGTCCCCGTATTCCTGCCTGGCATTTTCCAAAGCTGCCTGCCTTCCGCTGTAAAAGAGGGAACCGATGCCTGTGAGGATTGCTGCGGAAAGTATCATACCAAAAAACAAAGCCAGCGTCTGTTTTTTATAATATCGGATATAAGAAAAGGCCAGTTTCAGAATCTTTTTCATACAGCATCACCGCCTTTTCCTATCCCTGTCTCCTCTTTACCATACAGCTTTCCATCCTCAATGCGGATGATCCGGTCACATGCCTGGGCAAGGGCTTCATTATGTGTGACCATCAGTATGGTCTGATTATATTTTTCACTGCTGGCTTTTAAAAGTCCCATAACCTCCACGGCAGTACGGGAATCCAGATTTCCTGTAGGCTCGTCTGCAAGAATTATAGCCGGCTTATTTGCCAGTGCTCTTGCCAGCGCTGTCCTCTGCTGCTGTCCTCCGGAAAGTTCCCTGGGAAAACATTTTCTTTTCTCCCAAAGACCCAGTTCGCAAAGCAGGTCTTTGATATATTTGTGATCCACATGTTTCCCTCTGTCAAAAGTCACAGGAAGCGCCACATTGTCATAGATATTCAGCACCGGCATCAAGCTGTAATTTTGAAAGACAAAACCAATATTCCGCCTCCTGAACACAGTCAGTTCCTTTCTGTTTAAACAGGCAATGTTGTGCTTTCGGATGATGATCTCACCTTTTTCTGGTGTATCAAGACCTCCGATGAGATTTAAAAGTGTACTTTTCCCGGAACCGGAAGTGCCGACGATGGCAATAAATTCTCCCTGCTCCACGGAAAAACTAATCCCCTTCAGGGCATGTACCTGATTCTCTTTTTCTCCGTATGTTTTTTTGATATTATTTACCTTTAATACTTCCATACAGACCTCTCCTTTTCCTTCCCGCTGTCAAAAGACCTGCCATTCTTTCTCACTGGATCCTATCTGCACAGCAGGATATTTTTTGTTTCTGCTGTAAGCATAACAGGCAAATCTTTCATATCAGTGACAGTTTGTCTCTTTAATTCTGACAGTTTTGTAAGAAAACAGAGAATGTACTTCCCTGGTGCGGTACAGAAGATACGGTCATATATCCCTTTTCTTTTTCCAGGATCAGCCTGGAAAGATACAGTCCAATACCTGATCCTTCCAGATTTTCTGCTGCCTTTCCTCTGTAAAACCTTTTAAAAATTTCTGTCTGCTCTTCCGTGGGTATACCCATTCCCGTATCCTGGATTTCTATCTGGGTATATATCTCCATAGGCGTAACCCGGATTCTGATCTCACCGCCTGTTTCTGTGTATTTTACTGCGTTCTCCAGAAGATTTTCGAAAACTTCCCCGGTCCATTTAGGATGCTGATATACCCTGCAGTCTTTGAAAGATTCTGTAAATATCTGTATCTCTTTTTTCTCTGCTTTGGCATAAATACCGTTCACTGCACCCAGTAAAGTCTCTTTCAGAGAATGTGCTCCCGGCTCAAAGACAATAGCACCCTGTTCCAGTCTTACCATCTTAAATAAGGATTTTAAGATCCAGTCGATCTTCTCAGACTGCTGTTTCATTTTCTCCAAAAACTGCTTCTTTTTTCTTTGGTCCAGATTTTCATTTTCCAGCAGTTCCCGGTACATCATCAGTCCCGCCAGAGGCGTTTTCAGCTGGTGTGACATATTGGAGATCAGGCTTTTTACCTGTTCTTTTTCCTCCTGAGCCTGCAGGATATCCTGCTCCATTTTTTCCTGGATCCTTTTTGTTTTCCCCGCCAGAGCAGAGATTTCTCCCTCTCTGATATCAGATACAGACACTGGCTCCCGATCCAGCACTTCATCCAGCATACGGTCAATAATCTGATACATTTTCCGATTTCTGCGGTATTCATAACCTGCCAGGCACAGAGCTGCTGCAAAAAGCAGCGCAAAGATCAGTGTCATAATTCCCCTTCTTTCCAGACATATCCTATTCCATGCACAGTACAGATTCTCCGGGGATTTTTCGGATCATCCTCAATCTTTCCCCTGAGTCTCCGTATATTTACAGAAACGGTATTCTCATCTACATATTTTCCATGGCTGTCCCATACATGGGCAAGGATCTGTTCCTTTGACACCACCTGGTTCCGATTCTCCATAAGGTAAATCAGCAGCTGATATTCCACCCTGCTGCATGGAATCTCCCGGTCTTTTTTATAGACCTTACAGGTATTTTTATCCACAGAAATCCCCCCTGAGATAAGTCTGGAAAGTACCTCTTTCTTCCCAAGCAGTTTCTTGATTCTTGCCTTCAAAACCGCCAGAGAAAAAGGTTTTGACATAAAGTCATCTACCCCCAGCTCCAGGGCCTTGACTTCATCCATCTCCGTATCTCTTGCTGTGAGCATCAGCAGAGGGATATCTCCTATTTTCTTCGCCTCTACACACAGATCAAATCCGCTTCCGTCCGGCAGGTTGCAGTCTAAAAGGACCAGGCTGCACAGCCCCTGCTCAATGATCTTCAGTCCCTCTTTCCTGGTCTGTGCCTGAAGGATCTCATACCCCTCTGTCTCCAGGGCAAATGCCAGTCCCTCCAGGAGGTCTGTATCGTCCTCTATAATTAAAATCCGTTTCATCTGCATATCGATTCCTTTCTGCTCTAGACATTATAAAAATTATTATGTGACAGCAAAAGAAGTTTTGTCAATAGAAACACACTGCAAAATCCTCCTGAAAAAGTATTGTCGAAATACCGTCAGTACTATCCGCAGCCATTTTCACTGAAAACAGAAAAAACAGCGTACAGGCTATAGACAAAAAATAAAATCCTGTTCTATACTGGAAAGAAAAAGCAAAAAAGCAGGCTATATCTATATAATGCAAGGAGGTATTGAAATGTTCCCTGATAAAAAAGAAGCATTACGGCTGTTGAAGGAAGGTAATACTCTCAATCCCGGTCCCTGGTACAGCCACTCTCTCGTCACTGCGCAATGCGCACATACGATTGCTTCCCACTGTCCCGAAATGGATGCAGAAAAAGCCTATATTCTGGGTATGCTCCATGATATAGGAAGACGTTTCGGCGTCACTTATCTGCGCCATGTTCTGGATGGTTATGAGTTTCTTATGGAACTTGGATATGAAGAACCCGCAAAGATCTGCCTTACGCATTCCTTTGCAGAAAAAGATCTTTCCACCTATATAGGAAAGCAGGATGTGACAGAAAAAGAACGTGACAAGATCCTGATACTTTTATCTTCCATAGATTATGACGATTATGACCGCCTGATCCAGGTCTGCGACAGTATCGCCCTTCCCCAGGGGCCTGTGGAAATGGAAATCCGCATGAATGATGTAAAAACACGGTATGGATATTACCCGGAAAGCAAATGGAAAAAACACCTGGAACTGAAAACTTACTTTGAAAAGAAAATGAACCTCTCGCTGAAGGAATTGTTTGCAGTTCAGTCAGGTATATAGACAAAAGGAGCACGGAACAGTCCTCTGTCCGTGCTCTCTTTCCAATCCTGGCGGAAACGATTCTTTCCTGCCCGTTCTGATATACTATAAATCGTTTTCCTGCTCTTTATCATAGTTTTCCAGAAAATGATGTCTCACTCCATCCTGCTTATAGGCTATGACAGTATTCAGATTCACATTTTCCACGCTTTTAAAAATATTTCCTTCAATAAATGGATTGATCTCTTTTAATCCGGCGATCAGATGCTTGATTTCCATCCTTTTAGATACGGCTCTCCCGTCTGGCTGACAGGTAGTGCAGGTGTCTGTAAACCGACAGGCACACTGGATAAAATGAAGGTCATTATAGTCTCTCCAGTGCTTGATATCCTCTTCCCGGATCAGATACATGGGGCGGATCAGTTCCATTCCATCAAAGTTCGTACTGTGAAGCTTTGGCATCATGGTCTGGATCTGTCCTCCATACAGCATCCCCATCAGAATCGTCTCAATCACATCGTCATAGTGGTGGCCGAGAGCAATCTTATTGCAGCCCAGCTCCTTTGCTTTACTGTAAAGATATCCTCTCCTCATACGCGCACAGAGATAGCAGGGAGATTTCTCGATCTCATAAACCGCATCAAAAATACTGGTCTCAAATATAGTTACAGGAATGTTCAAAAGCCTGGCATTTTCTTCGATCACCTTTCTGTTGATCTCATTATAGCCCGGGTCCATCACCAGAAAAACAAGGTCAAACTTCACTTTTCTGTGCCGCTGCAGTTCCTGGAATAATTTTGCCATCAGCATAGAATCTTTTCCTCCGGAAATGCAGACCGCGATCTTATCCCCTTCCTGTACCATCTCGTACTCGTTAATTGCCTTTGCAAACCTGGAAAACAACACTTTATGAAACTTTTTCCGAATGCTTTTTTCTATTTCCTGATACCGTTCTTCCTGTTCAAAATGCTCTAAAAGCCACTTCCCGTATCCGCCTTCCAGGCTCCAGGCATCATATCCCTGGTTCCTTAATTTTTCGGCAGTCTCACGGCTGAGAATCCCTTTTGCACAGTATAAAACAATCTTTTTTTCCCTGGGCAGGATTTCCGGATTTTCTTCTATCTTGTCTTGGCAGATCTGTCTTGCTCCCGGAATCGCGCCGTGAAGAAAAGCGTCTTCACTGCGGATGTCTACAAGAAACATATTCCGCACATCCACTTCTTTTACTGCTATATCAATCTTATTTTCCATAAGTTCCTCTGATCTTTCTCTGGTAGATTCCCTGTCATCAGACGCAGGGTATCCCTATTGTAAGATAGCAGAAAGCTCTTGTCAATGACAGAAATCATTTCCAGTTACGTTCCTTCTTCCAACTTTTCGCATACTGAGACCGCATCCAGAATATGAAATGGCTGAGTCTCGTGATTTCCTTCTGCCCCTGCCGTCACCAGAATGTATTCCTTTTCCCCGATCTTCAGGTAACTGGCAAGACACAGTCCCGCCTGAGAAGTATAGCCTGTCTTTCCTCCTGCAATCTCATCTGCTTCTATCCCGTACTGCTGCATTTCCTGCCTCAACGTACTGGTCATGGTAAAACCATCCGGATGAACCTGGGATGGCGATGTAGTATACTGACCAGCAGTAAAAATCGCATAAAAATCCCCGTTTTCCAGAGCATCAGCCAAAAGCACAGCCAAATCTTCAGCTGTGGAATAATGGTCTTTGTCCTGGAGTCCTGTAGTATTTGCAAAATGAGTCCCCGACATATGAAGTTCCTCTGCTTTTTGATTCATTTTTTCCACAAAAGCTTCCTCTGTCCCCGCCGCTGTCCGGGCAAGTGTTTCACAGCATTCTGCCCCGGAAGGAAGCATTGCTCCATATAAAAGATCCCTGCACGTAACAGTTTCTCCCGGTTCAAAACCTGCCATAGAAGCATCCTGAGCATATAAAGGTTGGTAAATCGCCTGGGGCATTGTCACTGTCTGGTTTAGATCATCCAGGTTCTCCAAAGCCACCAAAACCGTCATGATCTTTGTCATTGACGCGGGATAGATCCTGCTTTTCCCGCCCTTTTCACTATATATGGTCCCTGTATATCTTCCCATCAGGACATAGTCTCTGCTGTACATTTCTCCCAATTTCAAACTGCCTGTTTCCTTTGTTAGTATTTCAGAAACCATTGCTTCTCCCCCATTTCCATGTAAGAGGACCCTGCTTACTGGCATGGCTCCAAGAGCCAAAATAAAACTTGCTAATAAAATACCTTTCAGGAACACATGTTTTTTTCTTCTTTTTTTCCCTGCCATAACCTTCATAAGCTCCTTTCTATTTCAGAATTCCAAAGGATTTCTGATGCAGCAGTACATGCTTCTCCTGCTGTTGTTATAGAAACTTTACCAGTTATGGCCATTGTCTGTTTTAATATTCCATTGTGAAATTCCTAAGATTTTATTAAGGTTTTGAACGAATTATGCATGACTGCCCACATAAGATAAAAATGCCGTCAGCTGGCACTTTCGCTGACGGCATTTGGCAGTTCTACGGTAAATATAGTTTGTTCCTTCCTGCTTTTTACAGAAATTGATCCCCCGTGAAGTTCCACGATTTCTTTTGCAATGGCAAGTCCCAGACCAGCACCTCCAGTGTTGGTCCTGCGCGCTTCGTCCAGGCGGAAAAACTTTTCGAAAAGAAATTTCAGCTTGTCCTTAGGTATGGTTTTTCCCTGATTGATAATCTGAATTCTCACGCCGGTTCCCGTCTCTTCTGCCCGGATTTTTATAGCTGTTTTTGGATAACTGTAGGAAACAGCGTTCTTCAGAATATTATTAAAAACCCTTGCTAGACGGTCAGGATCTGCGTAAACTTTCAGATCCTCCTGTGCATCGATCACACAAGTATTTCCTTTTGTCTCTAAAATAGGGTAGAATTCCTCTGCCATCTGTACAAGCATATAATACAGATCGATTTCCTCTTTATCCAGAATGATATTCTGAAGATTATACTGGGTGATCTCAAAAAACTCATTCATCAGTTTTTCCAGCCGGTCTGCCTTTTCCAGGGCAATGCTTGTATATTTCCGCCTCTGCTCTTCCGGCATATCAGGCGCTTCTTCCAGCAGGCTTAAATATCCCATCACAGAGGTCAGTGGAGTCTTCAGATCATGGGCAAGATAGGTGATCAGATCATTTTTCCTCTGGGATTCTGCCTTTAACTGCCGTTCTTTCTTCTCCATGGAAGTCTTCATCTGCACGATCTGCGCCCCGATTTCCATATATGGCGATGGAAAGACTTCTTCCATATCAACATCTTTTTCCAGATATTTTTTTATTCTGTCATGGATACTGGAAATCGTTTGTTTCTCCTGCCTCCTCTTTGCCGCCTGTACGGAAAAGAAGACAAAAAGGCTAAGGAAAAAGAGCAGGATTCCCGTAGCTATAACCAGGTCACCTTTCAGTAAAATCCAATCCACACTCAAAGTATTTACAGGATCTCCGGAATAAATATCAGAAGACGTGGTTATTATAGTATACCGGTCATAAAGCCACTGCCGGAAACTTCCGTTGAGCACAACATCCATGAAATAATAAGCAACATATAAAAAAAGAATGATGCAGATCAGCAGGCAAACTATTTTCACCCACACAGGGAGTTTTCTAGTCTTCAATTTTATATCCGCACCCCCAGACTGTCTTAATATACTTGGGATTTTCAAACGAATCTTTCATTTTTTCTCTTAAATGACGGATATGCACCGTAATGGTATTGTTTGTCTTGCTGTAATACTCTTCCTTCCAGATTTCGTGAAACAGCTCCTCCGAACTTACCACTTCCCCCTTTCTCCTGCAGAGGATACTCAGTATAGAAAACTCTGTAGGGGTCAGAGACAATTGTTTTTCATTTAAGAAACATTCATGGGTCCGAAGATTCAAAACCAGACCTTTATGCACAAAAACTTCCTCTCCGTTCTCCTGTCTGGAAGGGTTATAACGCTTATATCTGCGAAGCTGCGCCTTGACTCTGGCAACAAGTTCCAGGGGAAGAAAAGGCTTGGTGATATAATCGTCTGCCCCGAGAGCCAGCCCGTTGATCTTGTCAATTTCTGTCCCCTTGGCTGTCAGCATGATAATGGGATAATTATAGTTTTCCCGGATCTTCTGACACAGCTCCAACCCCGAAACTTCCGGCATCATAATATCCAGTACAGCAAGATCCATCTCTTCGGTTTCAATCCGCTTAAGCGCCTCCGTGGAAGCATAATATTTGTATACAGTAAAGCCCTCATTTTCCAGATACAGGCATACCAGATCTGTAATTTCTTTTTCGTCATCTACCATCAGAATTTTCTCTTTCATTGCTTTCTCCTACTTCTCCAGATCATACAGCTTATACAGATCCATCATATTGGTATAAGTAAGCTTCCGTCCCATCAATTGTCTGTAGGTAGCAGATTTGGTCCTTCCCTCCGCCTTTAGCTCTTCCATTTTTGACACTATATTTTCGTACTCCTGCTTCACTGCCTTCTGCATTTTTCTGTAAGCTTCCAGCTCCTGAAGTTCTTTTTCTTCCATGTTCCAGCCTCCCGTCAAATTCTTTTCTGCAGTTTTCTGATAGTATCAATTTTCCCAATCCCTTTTATATCTATAGACTCCTTAATAGAGCCAAATTGAACGATCACTTTATCCTCAGTAATTTCCACGTAATTGCACACCAAAACAGAATATCTTCCCCACCTTTCTTATTCCGGTACGGATAGAATACGATTCTATTCTATATTACAAACCTGCAGGATTTTTTCTGCGGTCTCCTGCGGTGTAAGTTCCGAGACACAGATTTTCAAAGTATCCAATTTCTCATAAAGAGGAATTCTTGCAAGGCTTCTCTCAAAAATCCCGGGACTGCGTATTCCCTGCTCCACATCTTTTTCCAGTCTCTCCCTTAATTTCCCGGGCGTACAGATCAGGGAAATCTTGTGTACAGAAACATCTCTGCAGTCCAGATGATCCAAGATTTCCTGTATAATATCCTGCTCATGAAGCACCCAGCAGAAAATCACATGCTCACAGGCACTACAGGACAAAAAATTCTGTAAAAGACAGCAGATATTTTTCATGACCATTTTCTTTGTCTCATCTGTCACCTGAAAAGGGTTCATATCCCAACACCAGTCCCCATCCAGAAAAACTGAATGATTGAGCATATTTTTCATGATTTTTCCCGCTGTAGTTTTTCCTATGCCCATAGTGCCGCCAATAAGATACAAATGTTTCATATTTTGTCCTCTCACTCTGTCAGCAAAGTCCTGTAGTTGGAAATTCCCTGAGTCTCTTCTTCAAAGGCGTCTGGATCATTTCCTGTTTTTTCCAGTATAATAGCATTACTGTTATCAATGCTCGGAATGGAAAATTCCAAAGTTTCCTCTTCTGTCAGCGTCACCTCAAAAGTCGTCTGGTCTCCTTCAAACACATAGGTTTCCTCTTCTTTTGTATAACTTCCTGACTGTACCGGACGGTTATCGATATATTCCACAAACTGTCCGTCGTCTTCTATTGTCATCTGGACTGTATATCCATGAATTTTTTCACTTTCATAAATCCCGTTTGGTATCAGCTTTTCGCTTTCTCCGCAGCCTGACGCCAGAACTGACGCACCGGCCAGCAAAAGACAGCATCCTGTTCTGTATATTTTTTTCATCGGTATTTTACCTCCAGCCATTTTCTTAAACGGATCATTCACACAAAATACCCCTCATCTGCATAAATCCATGTTTCATAATTTACATAACATTTTTATCGCAAACTACAAATCTTATCAAAATACTTCACTCCCGAAGGGCATCAATGCCAGCTTTGCAATTTTAAAATGCTGCATTCCAAAAGGAATCCCGATAATGGTAATACAAAGCAGACATCCCAGCAGCGCAGATTCCAGCGCCAATGGAATCCCTGAGACGATCAGCCAGATAATATTCAGAAGCAGTGATCCTGCTCCTCCTCCATACTGCACCTCTTTCCCAAAAGGAAAAAAACTGAGAGAAGCAAATTTAAAGCACTGCATTCCCACAGGGATGCCAATGATCGTTATGCACCACAGACACCCGGCAAGACACCAACTCAGTCCGCTGATGCATCCTCCTAAAACAAACCATAGTAAATTCCCTAAACAACCCATAGTCATCACTCCCTGCCCCGTCAATTAAAATACCTCTTTTCCCTGTCATTGCCCTGTTAAAGTAGATTCGGGCGCATCCGTTTTGCGTTCATTTCATTACCCTTGCATTCACTTCCATTTTATCCATGATTCCCTGTACTGTCACTCCGGGATGAGTCATATAGATCCGGCACACCTGTTCTGCAAATCTGGACGGTACATGATGTTTTTTACCGATTTTCTCCATATCCAGTCCCTTCTGCATATCCTTTAAAATACCATCCATCAGCTTTTCCATATCTTTTTCTTTTACATCCGGAATCACTTCCTGCTTCATTTCCGGGAGAATATCCACACGTTCCACAGAAAAACTCTGCTCCTCTCTACTGACTACTGCCATGGTGACAGGCTGATGAAAACGTCTGGGTCCGCAGCTGCCGGGATTCAGCCAGCACACATCCTCTTTCCACGTTTCCTCATACTTATGTGAATGACCATAAATCACCAGATCCACAGGCTTTAATTCCTTGGGAACGTCCTTTTTCTTATGTGTCATATAAAATTTTAATCCCAAAAGCTCAAAATACAATTCTTGGGGAAGATCTTTTGCCCATTCCTTGTCATTGTTTCCCCGGACTGTATAAAAAGGCAGTATCTTTTCTATCTCTTCCAGTACTTCCGGGCTGCTGATATCTCCCGCGTGGACTGCGGCACAACAGGAGGAAAGAACTTCCCGTACTTCTTTCCGAAGAAGATTATGTGTATCGGAAATCACTGCAATTCTCTTATTTCTAGCTGTTTCTTCCATCTCCTGCCCTGTCCTTTCCTGCAAATTTTTCTGGTTATATCCCTACTTTTGTCTGATAGTTATTCTGATTTTATCACAAATCACAGAAAAAAAGAAGGCATAAACCGGAAAAACTGGTTATCCTTCTCTTTCCTATTTCACATTTTCTTTCCTGAACTTTTCTATCTGGGAATTTATCTTTCAAGTTCCGCTGCAAGCTGCCGGATAGTCTTTCCTGAAATCGGATGTCTTTTTCCTGGAGCAATCTCACACAAAGGCTTTAATACAAAATCCCGATTTTCCATATCCTCATGAGGGATGATCAAATCCTCTGTTTCCAGAACCAGATCATCATACAGAAGGATATCCAGATCCAGCGTTCTGGGTCCCCAATGTATTTTCCTTTCCCTGTGGGCTTCCTTCTCAATCTCGTGGAGACGTTCAAGAAGTTCTTCCGGCAACAGCCATGTTTTCAGGCTCAAACAGGCATTTAAAAAGTCATCCTGTTCCACTTCACCATAAGGCTCCGTCACCAGATAAGAAGATACTTTTTCTACCTGACAGCCTCTGGTTTCTTCCAGAGATTTTACTGCCTGATTCAGATAACTGTCTTTCTCACCCAGATTGGATCCAAGCCCAAGATATACTCTGTGCCAGAATCTGGTGATTTTTACAGAAACAGTCTCAAGGGGAAGACCTACCGGCGCCCAGGGTTTTTTCAGTTCCAGTGTCACACCTTTTAAAAGAGGATATCGCAGCAGCAGCTCTTCTGCCAGCTTTTCCCCTGCAGCCTCAATCAGCTTCCAGGTATGCTCTTTCATAAATTCAGTTATAAAATGACTTACTTGTCCATAGTCCACAGAATTTTCCAGGCTGTCTGTCACGCCGGCTTTTCTTGTGTCCGTATACATAGTAAGGGAGATGATAAATTTCTGGCCAAGCCGGTTTTCTTCCGGAAATACTCCATGGTTAGCGAAAACTTCCAGGTTTTTAATCTTTATCTCATCATAACATGGTGTGTTCATTTCTTCACCTGCTCTCTCTTAAAATCGCCTGTGTCATCCGGATGGCTCTTAAGTTTTCTTTTACATCATGAACGCGGATAAAAGAAGCTCCCTTCAAAACTCCCAGAACGGTGGTTGCCAATGTTCCCTCCAGCCGGTCATCTGCAGGCAGATCAAGAGTCATACCAATAACTGATTTTCTGGATGTTGCCAGCAGCACAGGAAAGCCAAGAGCACACAGCCGCTCCAGATGATGGATCGCCGCAAGATTATTTTCATAAGTCTTTCCGAATCCCACGCCAGGATCCAGAATAATCTGACTGTCTGCTATTCCCGCTTCTCTGGCAATCTTCACAGACTCCTCCATATCCTGGCACATCTCTGTGAGAAAATCTGTATAATCCGCCTGATTCCGGTTATGCATCAGGCAGCAGGGCACTTTCCACTCTGCAATCAGATCCGCAACTCGCCTGTCGTATTTCAGCCCCCAGATATCATTGACCAGGTCGGCTCCCGCCTTTAGAGCTGCTTCTACCACTTCGCTTTTGTAGCTGTCAATAGAAACCGGAATATCAAACTCCTTTTTCACTGCTTCAATGACAGGGACGACCCTGTCAATTTCTTCCTGGATACTGATCTGCACATGTCCGGGACGGGTGGATTCCCCGCCGATATCCAGAATCGCTGCACCTTCTTCTGCCATGTCCTGCGCGTGTTTCAGCGCCTTATCCAAACTGTTCCACTTTCCCCCATCCGAAAAAGAATCCGGGGTAACATTTAAAATTCCCATAATAGAGCAGTCATGCTCTGTATCAAACTGTCGATTTCCTATCTTCAATGCTTTTCCTCCCTCTATAACCGTCCGGCTGTTTCCTGTCTTCAGCAGCAATCACTGTCCGTTGCTGAAGGGTCTGCCTTATGAGCCTTTCTATTCTCATACAGACACAACCAGGTTCTTCTTTTTCTCCGGCCAGTCGCATTCCTTTCGTGCCCGGCAAAACAAACATTTCCTGGATTTTTTATCTGCCCGGTACAAAACACCGGCAAGATTATCCAGCTTTTCTGTCTCTTTACTGCGGTGTGCCCGGATAGCCTCTAAGACCTGCTTCCGGTCCTCCTCCTCATATCCGCAGTCTTTCAAAATCTGTTCCGCCAATATACAGCTTCCCTGCTCATGCGGAATGTTCCGGGTATACTGCAGATGTCTGCCAATATCATGGAGCAGAGCGGCACTGTAGATCAATTCTCTCGAAATTCCAAGTCTCCGCTCCAGTGTTTCAATATAAGCGATTCTTGCCACGTCCAGGAAATGCACCATGTCATGTCCGCAGAAAATCCTGTCCTTCTCAAGCTCCTGAATTTTTTCATAACTTTCTTTCCAGAGAGGATGGCAGCAGATTTGATCTATTCTTTCCATCTTTTACCTCCCCATCATGCGGAAGAACTGGTTCTGAAGACACTCATTATTTTCAAAAATCCCTCTTGTCACAACCGTAACTGTTTTTGTTCCAGGTTTTTTGATACCTCTCATGGTCATGCACATATGCTCCGCCTCGATAAATACCATGACGCCCTGAGGATTTAATTCTTTCATAAAGACATCAGCCACCTGGGCAGTCAGCCTCTCCTGAAGCTGGAACCGTTTTGCATATACTTCCAGAGTCCTGGCAATTTTGCTTAATCCTACAACTTCCCCGTTAGGTATATAGGCAACTGCTGCAGTTCCGTAGAAAGGCAGCATATGATGCTCGCAAAAAGAATAAAAAGGAATATCCTTCTCTATCACCATGTCATTATTATCTACATGAAATCTTTTCTCCAGATGTTTTTCCGCACTCTTGGTATAGCCACCAGCCAGTTCTTCGTACATCCTGGCAATTCTGTCCGGTGTCTCCACCAGACCCTCTCTGTTGATATCCTCACCGATCCCTTCCAGAATCAGCCTTACACCTTCTCTGATTTTCTCTTTATCCATGGTATTCTTCTCCCCCGCAATTGATTTCTTTTTCTACTTCTCTTTCCGCTTCTCCCAGAAAAGAAAGAGATCCAAAAATAATGATTACGCCATCTTCTCCTGCATTTGCCACACTTCTTTTTACAGCCTCCCGGATACTTCCGGCAGCTTCTGCAGAAGGATTTACTTTTTCCACTGCTTTTTTCAGTTCCTTCGCCGGAAGTGCCCTGGGATTTCCCGGTGTCGCTACCGTAATAATATGCTTTGCCAGAGGTGCAGTAATGGAAATAATCCGCTCATAATCCTTATCTCTGAACACACCGAAAATATAATGCAGCTCTTTCCCTTTAAAATAAAGGTTCAGCGACTCCCGAAGTTCCATGGCAGCAGCAGGGTTATGTGCCCCATCCAGAATTACTATGGGAGATTTGGATATCAGGGTAAACCTTCCTCTCCACTTTGTCTTTTTCATTCCCTCGTAGATCTGCCTGTCTGAAAGGGTATAACCCAGTTTTCTCAGCATATCCACCGCCTCCAGGGCAAGCGCAGCGTTTAAGATCTGGTAGCTTCCCGCCAGAGTGATCTCTACATTTTTCCAGTGTTTATAGGAAAAAATCTGTTTTTCACATCCGTAATGGATTTCCCTGATCCTGGTAGTATCTACAGTCTTCAGATGACAGTCTTTCTTTTGGCATACATCCTGGATCACTTTTTCTGCCTCTTTCTTCTGTTTTGCGCAGACCACCGCAGTTTTCGGTTTAATGATTCCTGCCTTCTGTTCTGCAATTTTTTCCAGCGTATCACCCAGAAACTCCATATGATCCATACCGATTGGTGTAATCACCTCCATCACGGGGGTTTCGATAACATTGGTAGCATCCAGTGCTCCGCCAAGCCCTGTTTCAAGAACAACAATATCGCATTTTTTCTCTTTAAAATATAAAAAGGAAAGCGCCGTCTCCACCTCAAACGCCGTGGGAACTCCTGCCCGCTCTGCTTTCATCTCCTCTGCCGCTTGTGCAATTTTGGTGACATTAGCTGCAAGCGATTCCTTCTCAATTTTTTTTCCATCTACCTGAATTCTCTCGCGGTAAGAAAATAATGTGGGGGATATATATCTTCCCGTCTTATAGCCCGCACCGGACAGTATCGTTGAGAGATATGCCAGCACAGAGCCCTTTCCATTTGTTCCGGAAATGTGAATAAATCTTAGGTCGTTTTGAGGATTTCCAAGCCTGCCAAGCAATTCTCTCATATTCTCCAAGCCAAGTACACTTCCGTATTTGGAGGTTTCCTCCAAATATACTCTTGCTTCTTCGTAATTCATTGTTTCTCCTATCCAAGGCGGTATTCCGTCTTATTCTCTGGTACTGTCTGCCATCCTCTTTTTTCTGTGTGCCGGCAGACAGTTCTTCAATCTCGTTTATTATATTCCTTTTTTCGCCTTGTCACAAGAAAAAGTTGCTATTTTCTCCTTCTTATTTCGATTTTTCATATATAACAGTATAAAACAGTTGACAACAGTTCTATACTGTTATATACTGTTTGCAACAGGAGGAAAACAATGAAGATTATAATCAATCACTCATCCATGGTACCAATTTATGAGCAGCTCATGGACCAGATAAAATCTATGATTTTAAACGGCGATTTAAAAGAAAATGATATTCTTCCTTCTGTCCGCTCTCTTGCAAAAGAATTAAAGATCAGTGCCCTTACTGTAAAAAAAGCATACGACAACCTGGAACAGGACGGTTTTACCGTAACGGTCCACGGGAAAGGGACCTATGTAACTTCCACTAATGCAGAAGCCCTGCTGGAAGAACAAAAAAAAGAGGTCGAAACAGATTTGGAAGCTGCTATTTTAAAAGGCAGGCGGTGCGGACTAAAGGATGGAGAAATCAGAGAATTATTTGATTTGCTTATGGAGGATTAAAAAATGCTTACTATCACTGATTTAAAGAAAAATTATGGTTCTTTTCAGCTTGACTGCTCTCTGAGAGCAGAGCCGGGAAGCATCACAGGACTGATCGGGCAGAACGGTGCCGGGAAAACGACCACTTTTAAGGCTGTTCTTGGGCTGATTGCTCATGACAGTGGTTCCATTCAGATATTTGGGAAGGATGTTTCCGCTCTCACTGCAGCAGACAAAGAAAATCTGGGCATAGTCCTGTCCGATTCCGGTTTCAGCGAGTATTTAACGGTGAAGGATCTGGTTACCATTCAAAAGACCTTTTACAAAAATTTTTCTTCCAGAGACTTTCTGAAAAAGTGTTCTGATTTTCAGATTCCTCTGGACAAAAAAATCCAGGACTTTTCCACTGGTATGAAAGCAAAAGTGAAAGTGCTCTGCGCCCTTTCTCACAAGGCAAAATTTCTGATTCTCGATGAGCCTACCGTAGGCCTTGATGTGATTGCCAGAGATGAAATCCTGGAATTGTTCCGCAGTTATATGGAGGAAGATGAGGAACGTTCTATTCTCATCAGCTCTCACATTTCTTCTGACCTGGAAGGGCTCTGCGATGATCTTTATATGATTCACAGCGGAAAGATTATTCTTCACGAGGATGTTGATACTCTGCTGGACAGCTACGGTCTGATAAAAGCCGATCCGGCCCAGTTTAACCGCATGGATAAACAGTATATACTCCGGTACAGAAAAGAACCTTACGGCTACAGCTGCCTTACCGGACAAAAACAGTTTTATATGGAAAATTATCCTGATGTTGCTATCGAAAAAGGAAATATCGATGAAGTAATCACTATGATGATTAAGGGGGAAATATTATGAAAGGTTTATTAGTTAAAGATCTGCTGCTTTTAAAAAATCAGAAGCGAATCCTTATATTGCTGCTGCTGGTATCTGTACTTTTTCTTTATTCTGCTGAAAATGCCGGATTTATGATTACTTACTGTACATTTATCGCCTCAATGCTCTGCGTCAGTACCATAAGTTATGATGAATACCATCACGGAAATCAATTCCTTTTCACCCTTCCTTTTTTGCGGAAAGTCTATGCCAGAGAAAAATATCTTCTCTGTATTGGATCCAGTTGTGTAGTATGGTTTCTGGCAACACTTATCAGCGGGGCAGTTACTTTCCTGCGTCCGTCTGTACACACATTCGATTTTTCTAATTTTCTGCTTTCCAGCGGAGTTTCTTTCATTCTTCTGGTCTTTTTTCTGGCACTTCTGCTGCCATTGCAGATCCGGTTCGGAAACGAAAAAGGCCGGCTGTTTGTCACAATCTTCATGGGTGCAGGTGTCGGCATATGCATTTCGTTAGAAAGCATTCTGAGAGAAGCAGGGATTCACGCAGGAGACACTCTTTTTGAAGTACTGGGATTTCTCCAGATACACACAGAAACTGCAGCGGTCATAGCACTGGTTCTGACAGCACTCTGCTGTTTTATCTCTTATCTCATAAGCGTAAAAATTATAGAAAAGAAAGAATTCTGATTATTCAAAAATATTTCTGCTATACTGGAAAAAGGCTGGAAAACCCATCTCTTCCGTTTTCCAGCCTTTTCCTGGCGTCAGCTCAGCTTTCATGGTCTGACACATGAAATTTCTTTAAATTCCCAATCTTCTGCCTTCTCTTTTCCAGAATTGCCTCAATCTCCTCCACGGAAATTCCCTGGTCTGCCATCATCACGATCAGATGATACAAAAGATCACAGATCTCATTTGCCGTATCTTCGTTCTTTCCATTTTTTGCTGCAATGATCACTTCACTGCACTCTTCTCCGCATTTCTTCAGAATCTTATCCAGTCCCTGTTCAAACAGGTAGCAGGTATAGGAGCCTTCTGTGGGATTCTCCTTTCTCTCCTGTGCTACCTGGTACAATCCTTTTATTACATCCATCATTTTACTTTCTCCCCGCTATTCTTCTGTTTGTACTGCTTTTTTCAGTCCCTCTACATCACGGAAAAAACAGCTGTGCGCTCCTGTATGACACGCCGGTCCCGTCTGGATCACTGTCACCAGCAAAGTATCCTCATCACAGTCCGCCTTGACAGAAACCACTTTCTGCACATGCCCGCTGGTCTCTCCCTTATTCCAAAGTTTTCCTCTGGAACGGCTGAAAAACCACGTATAGCCTGTCTCCAGAGTCTTTTCTAAACTCTCCCTGTTCATATATGCCAGCATCAAAACATCTCCGGTATCTTTCTCCTGGATCACCGCAGGAATTAACTGGCTTTTTTTAAAATATCTGTCAAGTTCCATATTCTGCCTGCTCCCTTACCTGAATCTGATGTTTCTTTAAATACTCCTTCACCTGTCCCACTGTCAATTCCCCGGAATGGAACAGAGATGCTGCCAGAGCCGCATCTGCTCCAGTTTCCTCAAACACCTGGGAAAAATGGGAAAGATTCCCGCAGCCGCCGCTGGCGATCACCGGAATATCTACTGCCTCACAGACCGCACGGGTCAGTTCAAGGTCAAAGCCGTCTCTGCAGCCGTCTGTCTCCATAGAAGTAAGAAGAATTTCTCCTGCCCCCCGCTTCTGGCATTCTACTGCCCAGGAGACCACTTCCCTGTGCATGTCAATCCTGCCTCCGTTTACCACTACCGTATAGCTTCCATCTGCACTTCGTTTTGCGTCGATTGCTGCTACTACACACTGATTTCCGAAAATCCTGGCTGCTTCAGAGATCAGTTCCGGATTTCTTACCGCAGCAGAATTGACAGAAACTTTATCTGCTCCTGCCCTGAGTATCTCACGAAAATCCTCTGTACTTCGGATTCCGCCCCCTACTGTCAGAGGTACAAACACATTCTTTGCGGTTTTCTTTACCACATCCAGCATGTTTTTCCGGCCCTCATGGGTTGCAGTAATATCCAGAAAACAGATTTCATCCGCACCCTGCCGGTCATAGGCAACCGCGCATTCCACCGGATCCCCTACATCCCGAAGCCCTACAAAATTTACACCTTTTACTACCCTGCCGTCTTTTACATCCAGACAGGGAATGATTCTCTTTGCTAACAATCGCTTTCACCTGCCTCTCTAATCGCCTGGGCAAGATCCAGCTGTCCGCTGTAAATAGCTTTTCCGCAGATACATCCGTAAAGTCCCAGCTGCCTGCACAGCCTGATATCATCTATGGACTTTACACCGCCGCTGGCAATAATCCTGCAGGAAACAGCCTGGTTTATGGCATCCAGCTCCTCGCCGTTGAGTCCCTGTAAAGTTCCATCTCTGGAAATATCTGTATAAATAATGGCAGACACTCCGGCATCTTCCATTCTCTTTGCCAGCTCCAGGTAATGCATTGTGCTTTTATCCGTCCATCCTTCCGTGGCAGCATACTGGTCTTTTGCGTCAATTCCTACTGCGATCTTTTCCTGAAATTCTTTTACACTTTCTCTTACCAGCTGAGGATTTTTCACTGCCGCAGAACCTAGGATAATTCTCTGCACCCCGGCGTTTATATATTCTTCAATGGTTTTCATATCCCGGATTCCGCCGCCTGCTTCCACTTTTAATCCGCTTTTGGCTGTCAGCTCTTTAAAAAGCCGGATATTAACAGGCCTCTTTTCCTTTGCCCCATCCAGATCCACCATATGCATCCACTGAGCACCTGCCCTGCGGAATCCCTCCGCTGCCGCAAAAGGATCTTCCGCCACCTTATGTGCTGTGGAATAATCTCCACGTACCAGCCTTACACACTGTCCGCCTTTTATATCAATTGCAGGTAATACTATCATTTTTCCACCAGCCTTACAAAATTTTTCAGCATTTTAAGCCCTGCTGCCCCGCTTTTTTCGGGATGGAACTGGGCGCCGTAGATTTTATCCTTATGTACCAGTCCCGTAATCCGCTCACCATAAGAGGCATAACAGGAAAGATAGGACTCCTCTGTATCCGCACAGAAAGAATGCACAAAATACACCCAGGGTTCTTTTGCGATTCCTTCCGTCATGGCACAGGGATGCAGAATTTCCAGACTGTTCCACCCCATATGAGGTACTTTAAGTCCCGGCGCACAAATAGGACGCACATGACCGGGAATCAGTCCCAATCCTCTGGTATTTCCATATTCGCTGCTGCTCTCAAACAAAAGCTGCATGCCAAGACAAATTCCCAGAAGAGGCTTTTTCTCTGCCTTTTCCTTTAAAACTTCAGAAAGTCCGCTCTTTTCCAGCTTTTTCATAGCATCGGGAAAAGCCCCTACACCGGGAAGTATAACTGCCCCTGCCTTTTCTATTTCTTCCCTGTCTCCGGTGATGACACTTTCTGCTCCCAGATAATCCAGGGCGTTTTTCACACTGAACAGATTTCCTGCCCCGTAATCAATTACTGCTATCATTCCAACATTCCTTTCGATGAGAGAAGCCTTCCATCCTGATTCATTCTCACCGCTTCTTTCATAGCGTGAGCTGCTGCTTTAAACAATCCTTCAATCTTATGATGGTCATTCTCTCCGTATTCCACTTTCAGGTGCAGGGTCATGCCGCTGTTAAATGCAAAGGCACGGAAAAATTCTTTGACCATACAGCAGTCCAGCATACCCACTCGCTCATTCTCCCACTCCGCCTCAAAAACCAGGAACGGACGTCCGCTGATATCCAGGGAGCAAAAAGCAAGCGCCTCATCCATGGGGATATAAAAGCTGCCGTACCTGCCGATTCCCTTTTTATCTCCCAGTGCCTGGGAAAAAGCTTTTCCCAGGACAATTCCCAGATCCTCAATGCTGTGGTGACAGTCTACCTCCAGATCGCCTGTCATCTGAAGCTCCAGATCAAAGCCGCCGTGAACACAGAAAGCATGAAGCATATGATCCATAAATCCCACTCCGCAGCTTCCGGAAAAATTCCCCTCACCGTCCAGATTTAAGGAAAGACTGATCCGGGTTTCTCCCGTATTTCTTTCAATCCGGCTGTTCCTCATGATCTTTTTCCTCCTTCAGCTTTCTTCTACACAATCTTTTAATACAGACAACATGGCGTCATTTTCATCCCTGCTGCCTGCGCAGATCCTCACACTGTCTTTCATCAGACGCACAGCGATTTTTTCTTCCTTCATTCTCTGGAAGATTTTCTCTGCCTTTCCAGTTTTCAGATATACAAAATTGGTCTTTGTTGGAAATAAAGTAAATGCATCCGGATATGCCTCCTGCAGCTTTTTTATTTCCTGATATAAATAATCCCTTTCCCTGCATATCTGATCCCTGCATCTTTTTAAATACTCTTTGTGGGAAAGGACGATTTCTCCAACTGTCTGCGTCAGAGTATTAACATTATAGGGAGACTTCACTGTTTTTAAAATTCCTGTCAGTTTTTTGTTGGAGACAGCAAATCCCAGACGGATTGCTGCAAGTCCAAACGCTTTGGAACAGGTCTTTAAAACGATCAGATTATCAAATTCTTCCGTTTTTCCCGCAATGGAAGCATCCGAAAAATCCATATATGCCTCATCTGCAACTACCAGACAGTCCAGCTTTCCGGCAATATCCAGCACATCTTCCCCGGAAAGCTCCATGGAAGATGGATTGCAGGGATTGGAAAAAATCACGATTTTACTGTCCGTATCTTTTGCCTTTTGAATCAATTCATCTTTGTTCAAAACCAGATTTTCCTTTTCCAGTATCACCGGCTCCAGCCCGCAGGATGCAGCATAAAATTCATACATAGAGAAGTCCGGGGCAGCCACCAGCACCTTATCCCCCGCATCAGCGAAATTTGCCATGATCAGAGAAATCAGTTCGTCAGAGCCATTTCCCGCCATGATAATCTCCGGACTGACACCTATTAACTCTGCAAATTTCCTGCATACACCCCGGCATTCCGGATCCGGATAACGTCTATAATCAATTTTCTTTACTGCCTGCCCGATTTCCTCTAATATCTCCTCTGTAAGGAAGAGAAAACTTTCATTTGCATCCAGATGAGTCTGAAACTCTCCTGAAACCGGCTGATATGCCTTGATATTTTTCAGTTTTTCCGGCAGTTCATATCCCATTTTTCTCTTCCTCCTGTTTTTTCTTCTCTACAAATTCTTCGATTCTGTCGAGAAAAGCCTCTATCTCCTGTTTGCGAAGCTTCATACTGGCTATGTTCACAATCAGCCTGGCGCTTACCTGACATACATCTTCAATAATTTCCAGTCCATTTTCTTTTAATGTACTTCCAGTCTCCACAATGTCCACAATGGCGTCTGCCAGTCCCAGAATAGGCGCCAGCTCTACAGAACCTTCAATCTTCACCACATTGACATCCATGTTTTTCTCCTGAAAATAGCTGTGCGCCACATTCACATATTTGCTTGCAATAGTCCTTGTTTGATATCCTTTATAAAAATCCGTTCCCTTTTTGGCAGCAAGTGCAAAACGGCATTTTCCAAATCCCAGGTCTGTCACCTCATAAAAGGTTCCTTCCTTTTCCATAATGGTGTCTTTTCCCACCACTCCCATATCGCATACTCCGTTCTCTACGTAAGTTACCACGTCTGCCGCTTTTGCCAGTACTACTTCAATAGAGCCGTCTCCGATAGGAAGGATCAGACGTCTTCCTTTATTTTTTACCTGACTGCAGTCATATCCTAACTGTTCCAGCATTTCAACTGTATTCTTCTCCAGACGCCCTTTCGTAAGGGCAAGTCTCATTGGTCTCATATCTCCTCTGCCCTCCAGATGCTAATTTCTTCTCCCACCATATGAATCTGTGGAATTCCTGCTGCTTTTGCATAGGCAATCACTTCTTCCTTTGTTCCCAGAACGCTGTTTGAAGCAATGATCCCCTGTCTGTTCAGTTCTTTTCTATGAGCAGAGGCTTTTGCCGAATAATCCGTGGTCTCTGCAAAGACCAGAATCTGTGTTTTATCCGAACTTACCTCTTTAATCTTCCTGGAGGCCAGATCAACATTAATGCCAAATCCCACAGAAGGACTGTCCTCACCGAAATCTCCCAGCAGATTGTCATACCGTCCTCCGGAAAGTACCTGCTCCCCGATTCCGGTAAAATACCCGCGGAAGATGATTCCTGTATAGTAATCTGCAAGATTGACCAATCCCAGATCAAGAATGACTTTATCGCCCAATCCCAGGGACTGAAGATATTCATAAACTTTTTTCAGATAATCCAGGCTTTCCCCTGCTCCGTTCTCATCAAACAGACGGTATGCCTTATTGATCACCTCTGCCCCGCCAAATAATCTGGGAAGCTTTAAAAGTGCTCTTGCCGCACGATACTCTTTATACGGCTCTAAAATACTGGTAAGCGCCGCGTAATTTTTCTGTTCAATATAACTCCTGATTTTTTCTTTGATCTCTTCCTCTACTTCAAGACTCTCTATGATCGCCTTAAAATAACCGATGTGACACAGTTCAAGCCTGTACTTGTCACCTGCAATGGCTTCCATACAATCTGCCCCCAGCTGTACGACTTCCATATCGCTTCGCAGAGTTTCTCCCCCGATCAGCTCCACTCCCACCTGGTTGACCTCCACAGATTTTCCCTTCAGCTGAGGCTCCATACGGTAAATATTGTGGTTGTAGTACAGACGCAGAGGCCGCGGCTCATCTTTCAGCCTGGTAGCAGTCAGCCTTGCAGCCGGGATGGTGCAGTCCGGACAAAGTACCAAAAGCCTCCCTTTATCATCTGTTAATTTATACATCAGATCCAGGGGCAAATAGTTTGCCGCCCTGGCAAATACATCATAATACTCCAGTGCAGGCGTCATAATTCTGCGATACCCCTGCATAGTAAACAGATTTTTCAGTTTCTGAGTTGCCTGAGAACGCCTGTCACACTCCTCAAAGAGCAGGTCCTTTGTGCCCTCAGGTGTAATTTTATCACGAAATCGCATATGTCTACTCTCCCTATAGTCTTTTTCTCTTTATTCCGCCTTCGCACCTCTCACCTGCGCTGCTTTCGCATGACCTTCCAGCCCCTCTCCCATCGCCAGACGTGAAACCAGCGGGCTGATCTTTTTGGATGCTTCTGAAGACATACTCTGATAAGTGCAGACTTTCAGGAAAGTGCCTGCCCATACGCCTCCGGTATATCTGGAAGCTTTCAGAGTAGGAAGGGTATGATTCGTTCCCGACGCATAATCACCGAAGACTTCCGCCGTATTTTCTCCCAGAAACAGAGAACCATAATTTTTCAGTTTGTTCAGCAGGTTCTTGGGCTGGGCTGTGTGTACCTCCAGGTGCTCCGGCGCATATTCATTTGCCATTTCTACAGCTTCTTCTATGCTGGATGTTACGATCACCTCGCCGAATTCTCTCCAGGACTCCTGGGCAATCTCCCTGGTAGCCAAAATATTTAACTGCCGTTCCACTTCCTGCATCACATCAAGCCCAACCTGTCTGTCTGTAGTGATAAGAATGCCTTTTGCATTTTTATCATGCTCTGACTGGGCAAGAATATCTGCAGCGATAATTTTTGCATTAGCCGTATGATCGGCAAGGATCAATACCTCACTGGGTCCGGCCAAAAAATCAATACCTACCTGTCCGCAGCACTGTCTCTTTGCCTCCGTTACATAGCGGTTTCCCGGACCTACGATCATATCTACCGCGGGAATCTCTTCTGTACCGTAGGTAAACGCCGCAACTGCCTGCGCTCCGCCCACAGCATAGATTTCATCAACTCCTGCAATATCCATCGCCACTAAAGTCTTTGGATTGATCCTGTCAGTTCCCTTCATCACAGGAGAACAGGCTGTCACCCGTTTTACTCCGGCTACTTTTGCGGGCGTGATCAGCATGAGCGCTGTAGAGTACAGCGGATAATTACCTCCCGGCACATAACAGCAGCAGGAATCTACAGGAATAATCCTGTGTCCCAGATAAATCCCCGGCATTGGTGAAAAATCAGCCAGAGGTTTTAGGGAATCTTTCTGTGCCTGAGCAAAGGCACGTATGTTTAAGACCGCTCTCTGAATATCCTGAATCTCCTGTTCTGCAAGCTGATCATATGCTTCCTCTATCTCTTCACGGCTGATATGAAAATGGTGCCGCTCCGAACCGTCAAATTTCTTACAATATTCTTTTAAGGCTTCATCACCTTTTTCCCGCACATGGGTAATGATTTCTTCCACTGCTGCGGAAAGCTGCTTTTTGTCTTCTTCTGTTCTTACTTTTGCCTGTTTGAGCACTTCCATGTCCATATCCTCCTCTTTTCATCTTTCTCCCGCAGATATGAAAAACTATTTGCGGTTTTTAACACAGAAAATCAGAATGTTTTCTAGTTTCTTCTGATTTCTGTTGTTTTTCTATTATATCTCCGCTTTATGACTTTTTCAAGATAAAGTTCTAATTCGAAACAATATGAAAGTATTTTCGGTTAAATTAATAGTTTTTCACAGTTTTTACATCTGATTTTTATATATTTTATATATTATAGTTTATACCTACAGAATATTAAACATTGCTATTTTTTTATCCGGATATCAATATTGTACTTTCGCCAAATATAGTCTTTAACACTTGCATTAGACGGAAAGCCGGTAAATCCTTCAAACGCATACACTGTGGCTGAATCGATATAAGATACACAATTATAGAGAAGCATACAGTTTAGTATTTGAATACATAGAAACCTTCTGCTGAAATTCCGGGTCACCGTCTTGGTGAACAAAGTCCACCATGGCATATCCCTCCTTTTGCAAATTCGAGCTGGTTGGTCTTTATCGTCTCCTCACATAACTAGAACACATCTCAGGAGGCAAACCAGAAAGTTTTTAAAAATTTTTTTCTAAATATTCAAAATAGGTACATGTGTTCTCAACTATTTCATCATATATATCCAGGGTTCAATCTTTTATAAATAAAAATGGACCAACCCACGTAAAGCAGATTGGTCCATAAATATAATCACTGGAATAAGTTAAGAAATTTCTGCCATAATGATAGTTCCTCTTCTGTGGCTTCTTCAACATTTTCGATTTCTTCAACTTCAATGGCCTTTGTTTGAATCACAAACTGTACCGATTCCACATTAGTATTTTTTTCGGAGACAAAGGAAACTGGATTTTCCATGCTGCCACCGATAGTTTCCAAAAGGATATCAATTTCTTCGTCGATCTGGTCATTCATATCCGCTGTTTCGGTGCGAAATTCTCCGGTTCCATCACTTTGAAAAATCAAGCTGATTGATAGCAGTCTGGATATTGTTAAATGCGTCTGCTAATGGTTTTCCGTCTACAAAGGCATGACTTACCTTTATGTGCATGGACATTTTGAAACGGCCATTTTCCTCTACATACTTTCCCCAACCGACACATGGGACCGTATTATATGTCTGGTCACTTGTGCCGTGAGGATTGGTAAGAACCGGCAGAGTCATTGACTGATAATCTACCCACGGAATAACTGAAAAATAAATCAAGTCCGTCCGGCTGAGGTCTGAATTTTCCGGGTGTGTATTTTTCTCATTTTTAGCTTTTTCAGCAATCGCAGAAACACCCTGATAGAAAGTTTTGTAGTCCGTAAATTCAGTGCTGCGGTTTACAAAATATCCATAGTTGTTTGCTACTGTAAAGCTGCAATCTATCCGACTGTAAAGATACGGCTCTCCGTTGTGAACCCTCATACAAAACTCTGGAATTGCATTTAATTCACGCAGCGCAAGATAAAGGTAATTGATAAAAAAGGATTGTCCTTTTTCTTTGCAATAATTGATAAGATTAGTGACGTCCATGCGTACCGTCATATCGTAGACAGATGTTGTCATACCAATAAATTCCCGGAACAATTCTGCCCGGTTCCATGTGTCCACGTTCAATTTTATACATTCATTCATACTTACACCTCAAACCAAAATAATATTGCTTATTATCAGGCATGGATACAGTTTAGCACATTTTTGTGAATTTTTCTATTTTCCTAAATCAGCGATAAACCTTAGGCTCATTAATCATCATTTTGACAAGCTGTAAAGAAACAGATTTAGGAGAAACAGATTTATCCTTTTTGCCGCTATACAGCCCGCCCTATTCCGTGGTACAATGAAACCACTACCATTCACGAAGGTGTAATTGCGAGAGCATTGGAGAAAAAAGGTATTGTTTCTGACCGCTGCGAACTCAACAGGCAGATCAAGGAGGATAATACTCTGCTTCGTGAACTAAAAGAAAGAATTTGATCCGATAGAGCTGTACAAAGTAAGGCAGTCCATCCGTCCTGACCACGAGCGTGATGCCATCCACCGGGTGCAGGACGCCTACGGCGATAAATTCGAGCAAAAATCGGAAAACAGCCGGGTGATACGATGAAAGTCACGGTAAAGGCGATTCATCCATAAAGGAGGCGAAAAATTATGTGGGAATGTCCGAAATGTGGGCGGAAATTCAAAAATACAAATCAGAGTCATTACTGCGGCACTGCTCCACAGAGCATCGAGGAATATATTGCGCAGCAACCGGAAGAAAAACAGTTGTATCTTCATCAGATCAATGATGCAATCAAAAGCGCACTGCCGGATGCTGTCCAAAAGATTTCATGGAGTATGCCCACTTATTGGAAAAATCGGAACCTCATCCAGTTTGCGGCTTCTAAAAAACACATTGGTCTGTATCCCGGCTCTGAAGTGGTAAAAGCATTTGCGGATAGATTGCAGGAATATAAAACAAGTAAAGGTACGATACAGTTTCCCTATGATAAGCCGTTACCTTTAGAACTTATTTCAGAGATTGCAAGGTGGTGTGAGAGGGAGGTTGAAAAATCGTGAAAGGAGATGTGTTATTCTTCTTTGAAAAACACATGGATATGCTGCCAGTGTACGAGATTTTAGAGAGCAGAATTCTCAATGAAATCGAAAATGTGCGGATTAAAGTTCAGAAATCTCAAATCACTTTTTACAACAAGCATTTGTTTGCCTGTGTTTCCTTTATGCGTGTACGAAAGAAGAAAGACTGTCCACCGGATTATATTGTAGTTACATTTGGGCTGAGCCACAAGATGGAGTCATCTCGTATTGATATTGCAACAGAACCATACCCGAACAGGTGGACACACCATGTCCTTATAAGCAGTATTGAAGAAATAGATGACGAGTTGATGAGTTGGATTGAGGAAGCAGCCGGGTTTGCTTCGATTAAATAATTCAGAGAGAGGATATAATTTGGTATAGCAAAATTCTCGTCCGCCGGACTGCAGACCGTTACGCTGACAGCAAACAGAAAAACTACCGACAGCATAATGAACAAATGCTTCATATAGTCACCTTCTTTCTGCATTTTATAGTCGGTCCATACCAGCTCGTAACCAGAAATCATTATTCATGTATTTACCTGCTGAAAAGTGCCTTAACAAAACCAGGATCATCAGGGTTTACAGGATGATAGATATACCGCACTGAGCAGTGCAGCGAAATACTGCCTGAGCAGTCTCCGGGATCTGAAATACGCCGAAACTCTCCAGCGGCATTTTTTCCATAATGATACCTTAAATCCATGTTGCAGCGTTTTTGCAGAGTATATCTGAAGCTTTCATTTTGCTCTTTCCGTATATAGCATAAATCACTTTTTTCAAAAAGTACAATGCGAAAATAACATATGACTATAATCTGGAAGTATACTGAAAACACAATGTGCCAGACGAACTTAATTATCTACCCAAAAATAGTTCCTCGTCTATATATACTGATGCTGCCACATTTCCCGGACACTTTCTCCGTCCACTTTCGTACTTGTATTCCTCTCAATAGTATCAACTTCCTTCTCTCATTTCTCCGCAATCGCCGCATAATCTGATACACCGTCACCTCGCCGGTTAAAGAAGCTACCTTCCATATGAACTTTCTTTCCTTAGTTTTTATTTCTCTGTGACATACAAAAACGGGATTTTATCTGCAATAACAATGCAGATAAAATCCCGAATAAAAGGATGTCTCTTTTCCTAGATTCCGCTTTTCTCCAGAGCATAAAGTGCAGCTCCTGTAGCTCCCACAATCTCCGGCTCTTCACAAATATAAAATTTTGATCCGATTTTTTCCTCTGCTGCCCGCACAACTCCCGGATTCTTGGCGACACCTCCGGTCATCATAAAATCTGGCTCCATACCTACCCTGCGCAGCAGTCCAAAGGCTTTGTTTGCAATAGCGCGGCAGACACCGTCTGCAATATCTGCCTTCTCTTTATTATTGGCAATCAAAGAGATAACCTCAGATTCTGCAAAAACAGAGCACATACTTGTAATCTCAATCTTCTCTTTAGATGTCAAAGCAATAGCTCCCAGTTCATCCAGTGAAACTTCCAGGGTACGTGCAATCATCTCAAGGAATCGTCCTGTTCCTGCAGCGCACTTATCATTCATGACAAAATCCTTCACCTCTCCCTATATTGTCAAGTGATTCTCCCTTTAAAATAAAGGTTTTTCAAGTTACTATCTCAGATAAATGAGCCAAGGAAAGGGGCATTTC
>CALWHD010000039.1 GCA_944380235.1 uncultured Blautia sp. | reverse complement strand
ACTTTCCGTACTGTTCCAGATACTTTTCGTCGATCCCTGCTTTTTCCGCAATCTTGGTGATCGGCTCCATTGTACATTCCTGTGCGATTTCGATGTCTGATTTGAATCCCATAGTAACATCCTCCTTTTGATTATTAAAAGGGCTGTCGTATCACTCAGACATCTGTCTGTGAATGCAACAGCACCTTTTGATACAGCAAAACCAGAAATCAGTTCTGCTGTTATATAATGACAAGTGCAGCACAAAGACGATTCGCCCTGTCACAATAAAATGGCAGACGCCATATTATTTCCTGTTTTATATTTTCCTACCTTTTACTCTCTACCCCCGCATGTAAGGTATTTTGCATCCCCGACGAAACGCTCTTCTTAACATAAGCAGTCAGAGGGCTTCTGTAGAGGATAAAGACCAAAATAGAATTTACCACTACTAAAAGAGGGGTCTGGACCAGACGGCTTGCGTACAGAACACTCCAGGGTGTTCCATAATAAATATGCAGTCCCAGGCAGGTAAATCCCAGAGAACCAATAATTCCCTGCAGCCCGATGATTACAAGAAAACGCCATAAATCTGCTTTTTTCAGGAGTACATGCCTTAAAAGACCTGGCAATACACCGGCAAGAATCGCTGATACAGAGATAAGCGGATTTGGTGCATATCCCTGCAGGAGACTTCCGATCAAATCTCCCAAAAATCCACAGATGCCTCCTATCACTGGACCGAACCAGAAACCGGCAAGAAAAATGGGTGTCTGGCTGACTGTAATCCTCAGTGTAGGACCGATGTTGATGGCAACCAGTCTTGCCAGAACAATGTTCATTGCAATAAGGACTCCGGCAAATGCCATAATCCTGACTTTGTTGGTACTTTTCATTTTTATAAATCCTCCTCTTTTGCTGTCTGCACGCAAAAGGCAGACCCGGTATTATCTCCGGGTACTCTCCTTCCCTCATCCTGTGTATGGCATAGTAGTTACTACACCAAAGAGAAGAATTTATATCAGTTCTTTAATGTAGTAGCGGACGCAATATTACATCGTGGACAATCAATGATTACCTTCGTTCATGGACAACTTCCCATCCCATGACACTTAACGCGCAATACCTACTCTACTATTACTTCACAATATTTTTAAGACAGCTTCTTTTCTAATGCTTTCATCATGTTGATGGAAATATCTCCCACCACAGCTAAATCTTCCGCCGCAAAGCTCACAGCGAAATTATCTGAAAACAGAATCTGTGCAGAAGGCGGAAATTCATCATCGCCTGCCCAGAGAATAAACTTCACATAAAAATGTTCCATAAACTCCAGTGTATATGCACAATCACCCTCCGAAGAACGTTCCGCTCCCAGATGTTCCATTACTTTCTGAAACATTTCCAGTTTATTCCCGTAGGAAAAAGCAAGCCGCATCAGGCATCTGCCCTGGAACTGTCTGAAATATACCTCTCCCCAGGGAACTTCATGGTAAGTAATAAATTTGCCTGAAGAAGGTACTGTCTGTCTCTCCGTCATATAACGGATTATCAGAATTTTTGCATTCATTGCTTCATCAAGAGGATAGACTCCTACAGAATCCTCCTCGTGATGAATCTCATAATCCGGGAATGAAACAAGATATTTGCTCCCCATGAGATCCACTGTAAAAGTACCTGTCTCCTCCTCATATGGAAAACCTGTCCTCTCACTGATCTCTTTTGGATCCATTTCTTTATATGCCGCCAGATAATACTCATAGGGGCGCTGTTCTTTACTGTCCTTTGCATAGTCAAAATTCATAGTTTTCACCTCGGATATTTTTGTTTTTTACTCCTGTACACAGGACGGAAACAGGGAAGTATCTGTATGGGGAATAAAGCAGCACGCCACAAATTCATCCATATAAGTGGGAACTGCGGACAGCTCCAAATACGTCATATTCGCCGCCAGTGAATAGCACTTCCGTTCTGCTTCTCCGGAATAAAGCATAGCATAGGCACCAGACAAGGAAGAGTTTCCGATATAATGGAATTTCTCTCTCGGAATGTCTGGAAACATGCCGATCCGCACAGCATTTTCCATATTAATTCCGCTTCCGATACCTCCAGCCACATAGACATCATCAATCATTTCCACGTCAAAATCCAGGGATGCCAGCATAGTACGTACAGCAGAGAAGATCGCACCCTTCGCACGGATAAAATTATCAATATCTACTTCATTGATCTCTACGTCTTTCTCTGTTCCCGCCTCTTCTTCGAAGGCAAGTACATAGCTTCCCATTCCATATTTATCATGACGGATACGTTTGCCCTCACGTATGAATTTTCCCTTGGGATTAATAATGCCTGTGCGGAACAACTCCGCTATCACGTCAATGATTCCTGAACCGCACAGCCCTACCGGCTTTTGCCCTTCATCGCCAATCACGTGATAAGATGGCTCCATAGTCTCCTGGTCAATCGTACATGCTTCAATAGCACCGTCTGTAGCTCTCATGCCGCAGCTGATATCTCCTCCTTCAAAGGCTGGTCCTGCGGAGCAGGCACAGCTCATCATAAAATCAGAGTTTCCGAACACAAGCTCACCATTAGTACCAAGATCAATAAACAAGGAAAATTCGGGACGATTCCACAGCATACTTACCAATACTCCCGCCGTGATATCTCCTCCTACATAACTTCCAATATTGGGAGCCACAATAATATGGGCATCTCTGTTCACATTTAATCCAATATCTGAAGCAAACAGAGAATTTGTCTTATAAAAGGTAGGAATGTACGGCTCCATACGGATGGGGTCTCCTTCCATACCTGTCAGCAGATGATTCATTGTGGTATTTCCGGCAACACACATGCGGTAAATATGTTCCGGTTTAAAACCGGATGCCCGGCACATCTGCTCGATCATAGGATTGATCGTCTCCTCAATAACTGCTTTCTGCAGTCTGTCGCTTCCCCCGGGTTTCATAGACTCAATGATACGGTTAATTACATCCGCACCATACCGGATCTGACCGTTTCCGGCTGAAGCTTTCCCGATCACTTCACCAGTCTGCATATTGATCAGAAGAGCAGATACTGTCGTAGTACCGATATCCACCGCAAGACCTCCGATCACTACCTTCTCATCTTTTGCATATACATCGTAGATGAAAATATCCTGACCCGTCCTGCAGATCACACACTGAACTTCAAAATTGCTCTTTCTGAATACAGGCGCAAGTTTGCGCAGCACCTGATAAGTCATACGAACTTTGGGTGCACCTGTCATTTTCTTGATTGTACGCAGAAGACGTTCATTATCCGGCATAGTATCGTCCAAAGAAGGTACGTCCATTTTCACCGTAATTACGTCCATGCTGTTCTCTAAGGCAATTCCTGCCGCTTCTATATCATTCTTTGCCTTTTCAAAGATTTCAATCTCGGCTTTCGAACTTAAATCCGCAACTTTCATTCGACTGCGGTAAGCAGATGCAATATCAGGGACTTCCACCGCAACATCACCTGTGATCTTACTTACACATGCCAGTCTCCATCCTTCTGCATACTCCGCCTCAGAGATATGCCGTGTTTTTGGGGAATGGATCTCTCCTCCGACTAATTTTACCTTACACTTTCCGCAGGAAGCATTTCCGCCGCAGGGCGCGTCAATGGCCACATTGGTTTTTCTTGCTACTTCCAGCAGATTTTCGCCTTCCTGGGCAAAGGTCGTGACATCTTCGCCGCTTTCGAATTTAAAAGTCACCTTAAACATAGGAATTCTGCCTTTCTCTTATTTTTGTAACGGCTGCCGCAGATGATTTTGCAGCAGCCGAATTTACCCTGTATAACCGAAAACATTTTTTACATGCTCCGGGCATCTGTAAATTAGATTTCCAGGTAAGAATCTGCGTATAAAGTGTTGTTTTTGAAAATATCACAGGATTTAATGGTTTCCATCAGTCTGAGATCACATGGATTAACGATAGCTGATGTTAAGCCCTGCATCATACACATTGCAACTAAAGCAGAGTCCATAATTGGACGGATGTGTTTCGGCATACCGTTGGAATTATTGGAAAGACCGCCTGTGGAATTTAATCCCATATCGCTGAACATCTTAATAGCTTCCAGAACTTCCATCTGTTTGTCCTGCATACCTTTTACAACCAGGAATAATGGATCGAACCATAAATCTGTAGGTTCCATACCCAGCATCATACCTCTTTCCAGCATGTTCTGGCAGTGCATCATACGCTCATCATTGTCTGCCGCAATACCTTCTGCGGAGCAAAGAGCGATAACAATTGCATCATTTGCAGCAGCAAGATCGATGTTTTCAATTCTTCCGCCCGCATCTGCAGAGTTTACAATTGGTTTTCCTTTACTTCTGTTGTATACAGAAATACCAGCTTCGATTGCTTTTTTATTTGCTGTATCCAGAGCTAACGGAACATTATCAAAATTGGACTGGATCAGCTGAACTGCCCATTTCATTAACTCTTCACCATCATTTTCTGCAGGTCCGATATTTACATCCAGGTAAGTAGCACCAGCTTCAATCTGCTCTTTTGCGCGTTTTAAGATTGGTTCCGGATCACGTTCAGCCATAGCTTTGCGGATAGACGGGGAAATGCAGTGAATTCTTTCACCAATTGTTACAAATTTAGCCATAATGTTTCTCCTTTTTAATATATATAATTTTTATTATCCTATTTTCAATCTATTCAGCCTCTGCTCTCCCCTTTTTCTATAAATCGGGAGTATCCCAGCTTGCTAATAAAAAGGGGGATTCAGAAAGGAAGAAAAGATTTGAGGGTATCGCGGTCCGCAAAAACGGACCGCTCACCTTTTTCACACATGACAGCCGGAAAAGTTTCCGACCACACAGGCAGCCTGCCATAAGCTGCTCATGCAAACATTAAGCTGTTAAATCTTTCAGGAATTTTACTAACTGTACTGCTTCCAGAGGACCTACAATAACTTCCCATCCCGGAAGTTTTGCTTCGATGTCGCCTTTTAATACAGCAACTTTTCCTGGAATAACCAGTTTTCTGGATTTGATCTTGCCTTCTACATTTTCCTGAATATAGTTAGCAACAGATGTAGAGGACAGTTTACCTGCAGCCCATGCAGTTAATACGGAAAGTCCGCCTGCATCGGAGATGATCAGGTTGCATGGTACGCCGGAACGTTCCAGTTCACCGGATACAACGAAATATGTAA
This sequence comes from uncultured Blautia sp., assembly GCA_944380235.1. Lineage (GTDB taxonomy): Bacteria > Bacillota > Clostridia > Lachnospirales > Lachnospiraceae > Blautia. Next base: position 1,029 of record CALWHD010000039.1, on the reverse strand, counting down.
GAGCAAAGTCAACTGTTGTCAGACAGATTGAGTTCTCATCTGCACCGTTTAATGCATAGATTCCCGGTTCAACCTTCATTGGCTTCTGCGGGTCTGTAAATACGTTCTGTCTTAAACCGAATAATGGAAGAGCTTCTGCGTAGTCCAGTGTTTCCAGAACAACGATGGAACCATATTTCATAGTGAATACAGAAGCCAGAGCCTGCTGCATAGTTCTGTCACCATGAGCCAGAACAGCCAGATTTACAATAGTTGGGTAACCAAAAGTTCTGTCCTGATCTTTTAAAGCTGCGCGGCGGATCTGAACTGCATTTGCATACGCTTCTTTTACAGAAGCTCCTGTTGCGTCGATTACCAGGTTTTTATTTCCTGCCTTTTCCAGAGCTGCAACAGTATCGTAAATTTCATTTAAGTCTGCACCGGATACACCAAGAACAACGCCTGCTGCTGTTGCAGCTTCGTTCATTGCAGCATAGTTTGCTGGAGTAGCCCCATTTAATACCGGTTTGCCGTCTTTGCATACTTCCAGAGCTGCTTTTGCAACTTCTACATCTTTACATCCCAGGACTAAAGTTCTTCCTGTAGCAGCTGCTTTTTTCACCATCTCAACATAGCGGTCTTTGTCTGCACCGTCTTCATAATTTACATAAATCATTTCAACGTACATTCTTTCACCGATACGCTCATAATCAACTTTCTGGAGTTCAGCCAGTTTTGCATCTACTGCAGCGTCATCCATGCATGTGCACAAAGAAACTGCGTATCTTGTTTTACTTACGTATGTTTTCTCATGTCTGAATAAAACAGTTTCGCCACCTAACGTATATTCATTGTCGCCCGCACCGACTTTGATGGTTTTCATTGGCGGAGCTGTAGCTTCAGATAACTCTGCTAAAGCTTCCTCAGACATATGCGGACATTTGGAAATTTCCAGAGCACCCTGAGCAACTTTCATAGCAAAAGCCATACATGTAGGGCAGCCGCATTCTTTACAGTTTTTCTTTGGTGTCATTTTAAAGATTTGAATAC
>CALWHD010000038.1 GCA_944380235.1 uncultured Blautia sp. | reverse complement strand
GCATAAATCTCCTCCTCTCCTACTACAATATATTTATGGTTAATACCCCTTACAGCCAGTAAGGAATTCTCCATCTTGTTGCTTAAGCTGTTAGAATGAGTATGGCAATAGGTCTGGTCTTCCTCTCCTAGGACTTAACGTCCGTAGAATAGTCAGCCAACCAACCCTTATTCGCAGCATTCGTTTTACGCAGGTTGAACCATCGTTTGTGTGAAATCCCCAGTAGATTGAATAGGCAATGAGTAAACCTGGTATTGACTATTGCTAATTCTTTTCAAAGGAGTCTTTATTATGAATGCTGTTGGTATCGATGTTTTTAAAGGTAAAAGTACTGTCACCATCCGCGGACCCGGCGATGTAGTTCTTATGCCGCTCTGTGATATACCCCATACCCAGTCTGCTATCAACGCTCTTATTGAGGCAGATCAAAAAACTTGACAGCGAAACTAAAGCCTGCATAGAGTATACCGGCAGATACTATGAACCGGCAGTTTGGTTTTTATATGGACCAGAAAACTGCTATGAAATCAACCTCATTTCCCTTCTGGATCAAACCTATCACGGAGCCAATGACTTCTTTGACAGCCCTGCCCGTAGTAACAGCTCACAGAAATGGTGCAAACGCAACGGTTATAACTTCAGTACCTCAAAGGCAGAAAAGATTTATCAGGGCTCTTCTGACCTGATCGCCGTATTTCTGAAAGATGACAACATAAAAACGCTGATACGACAGACTGTCACGATGCTGAACGCATCTTCCCAGACCATGGAGGTCCTCGGCCTTAAGATAGACCAGACTGCCACCACGCTCCCGGAATACCCGCCGTTATGGCAATGAACGGTGTCGATCCTGGTAAAAATGATTCAGGAAAACACAACCAGAAAAGTGTGCGCACTTCAAAGAAAAATCTCCAAGCCTGCGGAAAACACCGTTCCAGATCATGGACGGCTTGATCAAACGCTTTCCGGCAGATGATCCGGTCTATGCCTTCATGGACAAAAAGCGCTCAGAAGGCAAACCGCATTATGTCTATATGACTGCGGGAGCCAATAAATTTCTCCGCATTTATTACGGACGGGTAAGGGAATAGCTTTTGTGATACTCTTTTTCAACCTGTATAAAATTTTAAAAGTTCATTAATTTCTGCTTGACTTTTTATTTGCAGACTATTTTTCTACAAAAATACAGCTTCTCTGCCTGACAGTTTTTCTCTGTCAAGCTTTCCGTTTGTAAAATACATATCCCCATCCTGAACTGCATACAGATCGCCAATCTTATCAGAATAAAAAAGATCTGCTGTTTTGTCCACCTGGTATATAAAATAATTCATTTTACTTTTTACCACTGAAAGTTCGTATTGTTTCCTGGCATATGGTAAGTCTGAGTCTTTCAGCAACCTATCATATTCCTTCCAGCACAACCAGCCATCCAGTTCCTCCCCAGTCTCCAAAGAAATCTTTCTGCCAAATAAAACGGATATCTTCTGTCCATCTTCCTGGATCAGCTGCATTCTCTTTTCAATTTCCTCAAAATTGCCTCTCCCCACATCTCCTTCAAAAAATTTTTCTATACTTTTCTCTGAAGATTTCTCATTCGCTTTTATTATCTCCTCTAAAACCGGCAGATAATAATCCCCAAAGTTTTTCGTCTTTAATATTTCCTGCTGCCCGGAATCACAGAGGGTGAAATTGTGATTTGTCCTTACGTCATTGTGGTATACCAATTCTGCCTTGTCTAAATGAAAGAAATAGACCTTTGCACTATTCTTCTTACAGGAACGGTTGATCATCCCCATAAACTGCTCCTCACTATCTAAAATCGAAATATCTTTATAACCGATATCCATATCAAGATCCACTCCGGCTTCGATCACCTGTGTCGCAATCAACAACACTGTGTCCGCCTTATTTTTTGCTGTCTGTGATAAAATACGTTTTCTGTCTATAATGTTATCATCACCTGTAAGGCAATACACTTTTCTAAATTTTTCCTCCTCCAGAATCTTTTTATAAAACCTTTCCGCAGATTTTTTTGTAATAAATTCAATTAAAACCTTTGCACCTTCAGGCGTATTTTCACAGATATGCTGATACAAGCTTTCTTGTGTCAACTCTCCATTTAAAAGTTCATAGGAAATCTCCACCCGGCGTTGAAATAATCTGTGGCAAAAATATTTTTCTCTGTCCTCAACCAGGTAAACAGCCTCTGCCCCTTCTTTTGTCAGCAGCTCCAAGTTAGGAAGTGTTGCAGACATTATAACCACTTTCATATTCAAAACTTCCGCAAAAACCTTTAAAAATACCACAATTTCCGTCCATATCTGATTCCGATAGCTCTGTATTTCATCCAAAACAATAACACTGTCAGACAACTGTAAAAATCCGAAGACATCTTCCCTCTTTGCACTAAACAGCGTTCTAAAAAAACTTACATGGGTTGTCAGAATGAATGGATAATTCAGGAACTGCCTGTCCAGCAGAGATTTTTCATAGCAGCAGTTTTCCTCCTCTTCGCTTCTTTTCATAGGGGTAACCGAATTGAGAACTGTAATCTGCGAAAAAAGTTCATGATTTTCTCCAAAGATTTTCTGAAGCACCTCCAAATTCTGTTCCACCAAAGTATTGAATGGGTAAATATACCACAGCTTTTTTATTCCTTCTTTCCACATCTGTAAACTCAGGTTTACCGCACAGTTACTTTTACCACTTCCCGTAGGTGCTTCCAAAAAAAACATCCTATGCTCTTTTTCCCTTTCCCATACATCTTCAATATCCAGAAACAATTCACTTCTCAGCCGATTGATATCTTTCTCTGCTTCTTTTATCACTTCTTTTTTGTAGTTTTCTTTCTGATATTTTCGGATTCTTTTGATAAGATCCGTATTTTCATACCATTTTAAGAACTGCCCCTGTTCCTCATAGCTCAAAGCCTTTTCCATAGAGAGTCCCTGCTTATACTCTGCTGTTGCATAATAATCGGAAGTAGTTAAAACAGAATATAAAAGGCGCATATAAACATTAAGAATAATGTTTTCTTTTCTTCCCATCCCTTTTCGTCCGTTTTCATAAAAGCGTGCTGCACGTCGGATATCACCATCCTCTTCTTCCTGCGCAGTAAAAAAGGACGGTCCCCAATACAAATCTTTCTTCTCATTCTTTTCCAGACACCTACAAAGAATATATGCCTGTCCGCCTTCCTGAAATTCTGAAATATACTTTTCAAGGGAAACCAAATCTCTGTGATGCCTGGATATAATATACGCGTTCATAAAGAGAATCATCTTCATTCTCTGTTTTTCTTTTCTGCTTACCCCTTCTTTCTCCAACAAAAAGCAAAAATAATCCAAATAGATGACTGAAGAAAAGAAAGCGTGACAGGATCCATTCAGTGCTTCTATACCTTCTGTCTTTAAATCATTTTTCATTTTTTCTTTTTGAAAAACGGGATTGATTTTTCCTACGTCATGAAAACTTATAACACCTTCCAGACTGCGCATGAGAAAATCTGTATTCTCTATTCCTAGCATTTTATATATATTTGCAAATTTCTCTGTCAGATTTTTCTTATCTAAAAGAATCCTCCAGTATTTTAGACATCTGTCATTGTGCTCTTCCAAAGTTTCTCTTTGCCCGCCTTCCTTGTCCGGTGTATGCGCATAGACAGGCATCTGCATATTGATAACTTTTTCTATCATCCTTTGCTCCTTAAAGAAATGGCAAAAACGAAGAGACAATTCTGCCTCTCCGTTTTTGCTGTCTAAAAAAATACAATATTTCTTTTTCCATCTCTGTAAACCGTTCCTTCATAAGAAAGGACCGGCAAATTTGTAAAGGTAATTTTCTCACAAATATACATCTGTGAACTTTTCTCTAACCCTACTGGAAGATATTCCGTATATTTATAGGGAATTACATCTTCCGGCTCGTCAAACAAAACCTTTTTTTCTAAAAACAGGCTATGGATCTGTTCCGGATCCTCTACCTCTGATAGCTTTATAAGAGAGACCCCCTCTATCACAGCAGGATGATCATTGGAACCCAAATAGGGAAGGAAAACCGCCCTGCCGCCCAGCATAAAGTCTGCCAGCTTTTCCGCTTCTTTTTCAGTGAGCAAAACATAGATTTCCCATTCCGGCTCCTCCAACCATTGTTGTTTCACGATCAGATTGCCTCCCTGTTCATAGGAAGCATAACCGGTAGAGTTATTAAATGCCTGGACTTTTTTTGGAAAATATCCTCTGGAGCCTTTTCTCGGAACGATTGCGACCATAAGGTTTTGCAGCCTTTCATAATATTCCGGATAACTGCCTTTCTCCTCTTTTCTGCTGTGCTGTCCATAACCGCCATAGCCCATGATTGCCCCGAAAATTCCCAGCAGGGCTGTTTTCGGAATAGTCCCATAAGTAAAATAGTAATAGGAATTCACTTCCGGCATCTTAAAGAAGGCATCCTTTCCTTTTAAGGTAAATTTCAGTGCTTCCATCTCACACCTCTTTCTGAGTGAAGATATTATAGCATTTTACTCCTTCCATTCCTTCTGCCTGGATTCTGGTGGTATATGGGTTATAGTAGATTTCAACTTTTTTGATTTTTTCCCTCTCTTCTCTTAATAAATCCATGCAGTTGATTTCTATCACATTATAAGTTTTACTGTCTTCTTCTATTCCGTCCTTCTGAAACTGAATATATTCTGATAGTACAGGAAGATAACATGTATCCTCCGTCTCTACCAAAAGTCCAAATTCATTTTCACATCCGGCTTTCGCATTTGTGGCAAATACAGTTGCCGCGCACAGAGCTGTTTTCTTAAACTCTTCATAATCGTCTTCGGTATATCCTTCCGTTACTCCCAGTTCCGTAAATTCTTTATAGGCAAATGGATTGATGGAAAAAGGATAGAAGTAATGTGCCTCATCGCTGACAATCTTGGTTCCCAGTGTAGAGTTTTTTGCCTCTTCCTTATCCTCTTTCTTTTCACTGGCTTTCGGATCACGAAATGGTGATAGAATAGACTGTTCCTGTACTTCTGTGCCGTCATATTTATTAAAACCTTGTCCAAATTGAACCGCACCTGTGATAGATATATTTATGCCTTCCTCTGCAAAAGTTGCCCCAAAATTTTTCACATCAATGGCCGTAAACAAATTTTTCAGCACTTCCTTTGCATCTTTATTCTTTTTCAAATCTTCTACCTGAAAAAGTGTTTCGTATCTTTCTTTTAAAGTTCTGGGAATCAGGTTCACCTCTCCTTTTTTGTCTTTGCTCCAATCCATAGATTTTATATAAAGCACTTTCTTTCCCTGATTGTCCCATAACTTTTTCATAGGGTACTTAAACGCCTTATCGCTTCCAAAGATCATTCCACTGGTGGTCGTCTTGGGATACCCTGAAAAATCCGCATTCCAATTTGCCATAATAGATGAAATCCCCAGTACACCATATACTCTCTTGTTCATAATCACACCTCTTTCTTTTGATAAACCATGTTATCTGCTGTCAGCCCTGTGATAATCATAGTTTTGTCAACCGACGCATCTGTCCGGTATCCCATCACGTGGCTGATCAGATTTCTGACTCTTCGATCAGATAATTCTATATCATAGTTATATTTCACAAATAACTCTGAGAGTTTTTGCTTTATATATTCCGGATTGCCTGCATTAATAATAGAATTTGCAGCTGAAAATGCTTTTTTATAAGCCTTACTTTTCCCCATATAGTAAGTCATCAGCTGCCCCACTGCGTAATAAAATTCATCTGCACTCTCAAAGTCCCAGTCTTTTTCATCAATACATTGCCGTAATCTTCTTTCAATCTCCTGCATTCTTTTGCCCCTTCCTTTCTCTGGATGGAAATACTCCTCCAAAGACCAGATTAAATTCATCTGATCCCTTACCTTTTTCCAGTAACCCTTTCTGAGGGAATTTACTGCCAGTTTCCATGCGCAGGACAGCAGTTCCTCCTCAATGTCTACTCCAATGTTTTTGTGAAACCAGGAAAACAACCTTTCACGCAAAGCGAGAATCTGAGTCTCTAAAATAGCATCGGCAATTTTTAAATCCTCCGGTCTTGTAAAATAATTTCCGATCAACATATTATTAAAGAGTACTTCATCGATCAGCCTTTCCAAAGCAGACCGCTTATTGACCATGCCGTAGCGTTCACTCTCTTCCGCTCTTATATACATACGATAATAAAATTCCGGTTTCATATTTTCATTGTAATATACCACCGTATCCACACTCTGGATTTCTACTTCTTTTCCTTTTTGCAGACGCAGGTAATATCCGGTCATCCCCGGCGGTGGGTTTTCCCCTGTTTTACATGGATAAATCTTGTTTTCTGCTGTATCTATATAGATGTTATATCTGCCCTTTGCCGCAAAGCCTTCCAAATAATCATAGAATTCTGCCTGACGCAGAACGGCTTCTCTGTCT
>CALWHD010000037.1 GCA_944380235.1 uncultured Blautia sp. | reverse complement strand
AGTTCTTTATAAACTTTTCCGTAGGTTTCGTCCCAGCGGTCACAGTCCAGTTCATTAATGCCCATAATCAGGTGCTGATCGTTTTCTTCTGTTCCGTCTCCCGGAAAATGTTTCATACAGGTAGCAAAGTTTTCTGTCTTCATTCCTTTAAAGAAAGCTTTGGAATATCGGATGACATCATCCGGATTGTCATTGAAAGCCCGAAGCTGTACAATGGTATTTCTCCAGTTGTAAGTCAAATCTACAATTGGAGCAAAATTCCAGTTACATCCCACTGCTGCTGCTTCTCTTGCAGAAACCTTTGCCATCTCATAGACAGCTTCCTCAGAGTCAATAGCAGCCATAGCGGCGCCGTTGGCAATAGGAGTTCCTCCCTGACATCCTCCATTTCCCCCTGCCTCACAGTTGGAAGCAATAAGAAGCGGGATCTTAGTGGTCTTCTGCAGGCAGTCGGCCATCTCCCACAGTTCTTCCTTGGGAGCATTGTGATAGCGGATAGCACCCGGATGATAAGTATCCAGAACTTTTTTAATATTTTCCGGCTTTCTCTCTTCTGCATTTGCTACCATATTAACAAAAAGCTGTCCGATTTTTTCTTCTGTGCTCATTCCTGCAATGGTATCCTCTACCCATTGAATCTGTTCATCGTTAAGATGGTATGGTTTTTCTCTTAAATTGACCATTTTTTTCCTCCTTCTGCTATTCCCTGAGATTCCTGACAAAGTCCTGGATCAGTTTTTCCTGATATCCGCCTGCAAATGTGCCGTTTTGCAGTTTTTCCGCTGCTTCGCCGATATTTTCCCAGCTTTCCGGTTCATGGGTAACTAAGACAGGATAATAGAAAACACCGTTGGCTTTTGCCGCGTCCATGTCTCCTGGGGCATCGCCCACCATCATCACCTTATCCTTATCATACCCAAAGGTCAGGAGCTTCTCAATGCAGCTCTGCTTACTTCCTGCATTCTGCGCAAGAACTGCGTCTACATGTTCGATAAGTCCGAATCTGGTCCATTCCTCTTCCACTGCTTCCAGATTGGCAGAAGAAACTACTGCAATATCACAAGTCTCATGAAGCAGTTCAAGATTTTCTCGCACTCCTGAAAACGGGCTTACTGTTTCCTTTGGAAGTTCCCGAATTTTCTGATTGACGCATTCTGACCAGTGAAGTGCTTTTTTCAGACAAATACTGTCCTGCTCATCAGCAGCTTTTTCCACAGCCCGGTTGGAAAGTTCCTGCGTATTTTCAACCCAGCGGATCAGCGAATCCAGATCCTCAATGGGAGTCATTTCTCTGTCAATGATTTCCAGCGCTTTTGCCAGGCCTTTAAACCGGTTGATACCGCGGGTCATGGAATACAGGTTGATGTGGTTCCAAAGAAGAGTGATCTTCTGCTGATACACTTCCAGATTCCACTCCTGGATCATGCATGGGCCAAAGCACTGAAAATGCTTAATATCCATAGAATCTATGGCACAGCCGTCAGAATCCACACAGATCAGATATTCTTTCTTTTTCCTGTATCCAGGCAGAATTGCCTCCATTTGCTCACGTCCTTTCTCTGTTCATATGTACTAATTCTACTGGGATTTTCTTTAAAAATCAGTGACAATTTATATTGAAAATCGCACAAAATTATGTTATTGTTTCTTCACAATTAATATTGTTATATTTTAGCATAATTTTATGCGTCTTTAAGAATGGAGAATATTTAATATGAATGAAAAAAATCTGGAACTTTTCCAGCAGACCCTAAGAGCTTCCAGCGTGAACTGCAGAATCCTGTATCAGGACGAAACCGCATTCTCTCATATGGACTGTCAGCTGCGCATGCATTTATATGAAAATTATTCTTATCTGGATAATTTTAAAAACTTTACCCATTTACTGAAATCGGGAACTATGATACGCTTTCTCGATGACTTTGAAATGTATTATTTCTTCCTGCACATTCCTGAAGAATACCTGGAGGACTATCAGCTCCCCTATTTTTCTGTAGGACCTTTTCTGGAAAGCCGTCCCGATGACAGTCATATCCAGAAAAACATGTTCCGCTGCCGGATTCCGGATACTCTATTTAACGATGTCGCAGAATTTTACGCCAGCATTCCTGTTCTGGAAAATATTGCTATGTTTGAAAACTTTACCCGAAATCTGGCTTCCGGGCTTTTCGGACAGGAATACCATGTACTTTACCTGCCGGACACAGAGAGCAGTATTTACAAACATGCGAATATGACGCTGCGCCTGCGTCAGAATCCTCAGCTTGCCATGTACCGCATTGAGGAAAGATATGAAACAGAACGGCAGATGATGTCTGCAATCTCCAACGGAGACTATAACCGCGCGCATGAATACCATCAGAAATTTACCACCTATTACATACAGCCGCGCACAGACAACCTTCTCCGCAATTTTCAGAATTTCCAGATCATCCTGAACACTCTGTGCCGGAAAGCAGCCGAACTGGGCGGCGTACATCCTCTGTATATTGATGACATTTCCACAAAGTTTGCCATTGCTATTAATGAAGCACGCTCTCAGCGGGAGCTTCAGCATATTGCCGGAGATATGATCCATAAATACTGTATTCTGGTAAAAAATTATGCACTGAAAGGATACTCACAGGCTGTAAAAGATGTGATCTCTTATATTGATTTTCATTATGCAGAAGATCTCGGACTTGCCTTTTTCGCAGACATGCTGAATCTGACAAAAAATTATCTGTCCAGCCTGTTTAAAAAAGAAACTGGGTTAACCCTTACAGACTACATCCACCAGGTACGGGTGCGCCAGGCGATCACCCTGATCAACTCAACTTCCCTTCCCATCTCCACCATTGCGACGGCATGCGGATACAATGATATAAATTATTTTATCCGTATTTTCAAAAAAATTTTCGGTATCTCACCAAAACAATATCAGAAAACCATCCTGCATTCCGGACGGTAAGATTGACAAAAAAACGGAGGTTCCGGTCCTGTCACAGAACCAGAATCTCCGCTTCCAGCATTTGAGCTTCTTTTTCATCGTGAGTGACACAGAGGACCGTTTTTCCTCTGCACTGCTCTTTTACAAAAGACGCTGCTTTTTTTTTCGTTTCTATATCCAGCCCTTTAAAAGGCTCGTCTAAAAATAAAATATCCCAGTCCGCGTACAGTGCCCGTAAAATTGCGGCCCTGCGCCTCATTCCTCCGGACAGTTCTCTTGCCGGCTGGCTGATACAGTCTGCCAGTCCCATACGGGAAAATCCTCTGCTCATCGTTTCCTGAAACTGTCTGCTCCTTCCGGTCTTTCCCTTTACTACCAGCCGTACATTGGCTCCTGTGCTCAAATTTTCACAAAGCCGGTCCTCCTGGAATACTACACTTTTTTTCTTTCCCTTTATCCCTTCCACACTTCCCCTGTCTGCTTTCTCCAATCCCATAAGGATCCGCAGAAGGGTGGTCTTTCCTTTTCCGGAAGGCGCCATGATGCAGGTTGTCTTTCCTTCTTCAAAGACAGCGGAAAAATCCTGCAGCACTGTTTTTTTACCATAGGACTTCCAAAGCCCTGTTACCCTGATCGCCATTTTATATCCTTTCCAGGCGCGCCACGCACCAATCGATTCCGGCAAGAAACAACTTCTCAAACAGCAGGCTGATCAGCACGATTACTACAGTCCACGCAAACAGATCCGGGGTATTCAGATACACCTTGGCATTGTAGAGCATTTCACCGATGGACTGGTCAGGAATTCCGATAACCTCTGCGGCGATTCCCGCCTTCCAGCACAGTCCCAGCGCCACGCTGCATCCGGCACGGAAAAATGGCAGTACCTGGGATACGTAAATATAGCGGATCCGCCTTGGCAGAGAGATCTGGAAAATCTCTGCCATTTCCAGAAGCTCCTGATCTGTACTTTCAATCCCTTTTAAAAGATTCGTATACATCACCGGAAAGACCATAAGAAAAGAGATTGCCACTGACAGATTTCTGGAAGGTACCCAGATCAGCACCAAAATAATAAAAGACGCCACCGGAATTGCTTTCACCGTCAGCACTGCGGGAGCCAGAAGTTCCCGGACTTTTGAAAAGCCGGCGGAAAGCCCTGCGAAAAGCAGGGATGCGGCGGCAGCGAGCAGGAACCCTCCCGCGATCCTTACAAGAGAAAATCCGATAGAATTCCAGAAATCTACTGTCACTGCCAGTTCCCCCAGCCTTTTCAGGACACGCACAGGAGAAACTAAAAGAATCTCCTGTCCGATCCCCATGCTCACTGCCTGCCAGACAAAAAGCCAGAATATCACTGCCCACAGCCGGATACTGCCTTTCCTGTTTCTCTGCTTATCTGCTGTAATAGAACTCATCTCCCGGCACTTCTCCTCCTACTGCCTCAGGATTCTGCTCCTTTAAAACTTCCAGGTAGCCTGACAGCTTTTCTTTCATTTCGCTGCCATCAATAAAAACAATATTACACTCCGGGAGAGCCGTTTTTGCCACTTCTTCTGCCACAATATCATACTGCCCTACCAGTTTTGCAGCCTCCTGTGTATTTTTATTCACATAATTTACAGAGGCTTCATAATTATCCATAAAATCTTCCACTGCCTCAGGATTTTCCTCTACAAACTCTGTGCGCGCCACCACCACACCAGTCAGCAGGCTGCTTTTTATCTCCTGAGTTTCCTGTACCCTATCCCACTCTTCCGTCAGATCCAGAGCCGTGCGGATAGCAGGATTCTTGGACTGTGCCGTTGTCACAAAAGGCTGAGGCAGCATGGCAATGGCATTTTCCGTACTGGAAAGAGCTGCCACACATTCTGAATGCTCACTTTTCCATTCAATAGTTACATCTGTATCTGGGTCAATGCCATTGGCGGACAATATATACCTGAGGGAATATTCTGGAGTGGAGCCTTTTCCGCTGGCATAAATTGTTTTCCCTTTTAAATCTGCCACAGACTGGACTGTATCACCGCTTTCCACAATGTAGAGAACACCCAGGGTATTGATGGCAAGAACCTGCACCTGCCCGTCTGTATTATTATAGAGCACTGAAGCCAGGTTTGCCGGGACTGCCGCTATGTCTGTCTCTCCCTGCACCAGCTTAGGCGTCACCTCATCCGCAGAAGCCGCTATGGAAAAGTGATAATTTTCGCTGAGGAAATTCCCCTGATAAACATCATCCATGAATTTTACCATTCCCATAGCTGTCGGTCCTTTCAGGGCTGTAACATTTACATCCACAGCTTCTGCGGTCTCCCTGATCTCTTTTTCTTTGTCCTGTGTTTCCTCTTCCACTGCGTTTTCTGTACTCTGGTTCTCCTCCTCAGAGCTGTTCTCTGTACCCTGACAGCCGGAAATAACAGATACTGCCAGTGTTGCAGCAAGCAGGACCGATACAATTTTCTTCTTCATTGGTTTTTCCTCCTTTTTCTTAAAGAGATTTCTCTAAATTCTGTGGATAAATAATCCGCTTCTCAGTTTTGGCTCAAACCAGGTGGATTTCGGCGGCATCAGCCTGCCCTCATCCGCAGTTCTCATCAGCTCCTCCATACTGGTAGGATACATGGAAACAGCCACTCCCCCGGAAGCGTCAGCCTGCTCTTCCAGTTCTGAAAGTCCCCGGATTCCTCCTATAAAGTCGATCCGCTTATCCTCTCCCGGTTTTTTTATTCCCAGAACAGGATCTAAAAGATATTTTTGAAGAAGAGAAACGTCCAGTCCATCCACCGGATCTGCGCTTTTATATTCTTCTCTGATCTTCATCTCGTACCATGTTCCGGCCAGATACATGCCAAAATTTCCTTTTTCTTTCGGCTTTACCTGACCCTGGGCTTTGTTTATTTCAAAGCACTTCTCTGCCTTTTTAAGAAATTCCTCCGGCGTACTTCCGTTTAAGTCTCTTACTACCCGGTTATAATCGAGAATCTCCAGCTCATCAGAAGGAAATAAAACACTCAGGAAATAATTAAATGGTTCCTTTCCTGTGACATGGACCGATTCCTCTCTTTTTATCAGAGCAGCTTTCACCGCGGAGGCTGCCCTGTGATGTCCGTCAGCAATGTAAATCCTATCTATTCCCTGAAACAACAGACGGATTTTTTCGATGATATTTCCTTCAAAAATAACCCAGACTCTGTGGCGGACCCCATCCTGGGATACAAAGTCATAGACCGGGTCGCTGCTTTTCTTTTTCATATCCAGGATTCTCTTCAGTTTTTCCTGCGGATGGTGTGCCAGAAAAATGGGACCGGTCTGTGCCTGGCATGCCAGCACATGACGGATTCTGTCCTTTTCTTTTTCCGGTTTTGTGTTTTCATGGCGTTTTATCACATGATTCAGATAATCGTCCACTGCCGCGCATGCTACCACTCCGGTCTGGGTATGAGTCCTGCATCCCAGTTCATAAATATAATAGCAGTTCTCTGTATCCTGGCAGAAATCCCCATCTTCCATCATTTTCCACAGTGTCACTTCCGCCTGCCTGTACACTTCAGGCGCATACATATCCACATCATCCGGAAATTGTGTTTCCGGACGGTCAATTTTTAAAAATGACTGGGGATTTTCCAGTACTTCCTTCTTCGCCTCTTTTCTGTCATACACATCATAGGGAAGCGCTGCAATCTTCTCTGCCGCAGATCCCTGGGGCCGAATGGCACAAAAAGGTCTAATATCAGCCATACCTTCTCCTTTTCCCTGAATTTCCGCCCATCCTGCGGATTTCCAGTATCAGTTTTTTTATTTTATTTCTGTTCTTTTTCATGGAACAGACTGCTCTTGTTATCCTTCGTATCCTTCCCGGAAAAACACTCCAGCCTTTCCGGTTTCTAGAAACTCTGTCCTTCTTTCCCATTCCTGTCACCTCATTTTCAGAAATGATTGTACAGAAAAGAGAGCTTATGGAAAAAGCCCTCTTTTCTTTCCTTCTCTAACTTTATTTTACTACTCTTACCCCATATACCCCTTCGATTCCTCTCAGAAGCTGTACAATCTCTTCAGAAATAGGAGATCCGGTATCCAGGACTGTATAAGCATAGTCTCCTTTGCTCTTGTTGGTCATATAAGAAATATTCATCCCTGCGTCACCCATCATCTTCGTAAACTGGCTGAGCATATTGGGAATATTCTGATGATTGATAGTCACTCTTCCGGCATCCACACAGGTTCCTGCATCACAGTCCGGATAGTTGACAGAATGCTTGATATTTCCGTTTTCCAGATAATCCATCAGCTCTACCACTGCCATCACTGCGCAGTTATCCTCAGACTCCTCTGTAGAGGCTCCCAGATGAGGAGTTACCAGAGTATTTGGTGCTTTTGCCACAATAGGATTCGCAAAGTCTGTTACATACTTCTTTACTTTTCCCTCCTCAAGAGCCTGCACCAGAACTTCCTCATCCACCAGAAGATCTCTTGCGAAATTTAAGAGCACCACACCCTCTTTCATCTGAGCAATCTCCTCTTTTCCGATCATCTTCCTGGTAGCATCCATCAGAGGAACGTGAATTGTAATATAATCGCAGTCCCTGTAAATATCATTTACGTCGTTGATGTGATGAATGCTCCTTGAGAGATTCCATGCGGCATCCACAGAAATATAAGGATCATATCCATACACTTCCATTCCCAGATGTACTGCCGCGTTGGCCACCTTAACACCGATGGCTCCCAGGCCGATGATTCCCAGTTTTTTTCCTGCAATCTCACAGCCCGCAAATTTCTTTTTCTGTTTTTCCGCTTTCTTTGCAATATCTTCTGTGGCTTCCTGATTTTCCAGCCATTCGATACCTCCTACAATATCTCTGGAGGCCAGAAGCATACCCGCGATCACCATTTCCTTTACACCGTTGGCATTGGCTCCCGGTGTGTTAAAAACCACCACACCTTTTTTTGCCATATCTTCCAGAGGAATATTATTAACCCCTGCTCCGGCTCGTGCCACGGCAACTACCTTTTCCGGCAGTTCGAGACTGTGCATATCAGCACTTCTTACCAGAACTGCATCTGCATTCTCCAGTGTTTCTGTCTCTTTGTATTCTGCCGAAAAATTCTCCAGTCCCACTTTGGAAATCGGGTTGAGACATTTATACTGATACATATCAACCATTCTCCTTTTCAAATGTTCTCATGAAGTCTACCAGGGCTTTTACTCCCTCTGCAGGCATAGCATTGTAAATACTTGCTCTCATGCCGCCTACGGAGCGGTGACCCTTCAGATTTTCAAATCCTGCATCCTTTGCTTCCTTTACAAATTTCGCATCCATATCCGGATTTCCTGTGACAAAAGGCACATTCATAAGAGAACGGTCTTTTGGAACCACCGTACCTTTAAAGAGACTGCTCTCATCCAGGAAATCATAAAGAATCTTGGCCTTCTGCTCATTGCGTTCTTTTATAGCGCTCAGACCTCCCATTTTCTTTAACCATTTAAATACCTTGCCGCAGATATAAATGCAGTAGCTGTTAGGTGTATTATAAAGAGAACCTGCATCCGCATGGGTCTTAAAAGTCAGCATCGTAGGTGTACCAGGAAGGACATCCTCTGTGATCAGATCTTCACGGATAATGGAGATCACCATTCCCGCAGGGCCGATGTTTTTCTGTACACCTCCGTAGAGAATCCCATATTTGCTTACGTCCACAGGCTCTGACAGGAAACAGGAAGAAACATCTGCCACCAGAGTCTTTCCCTTGGTATTTGGAAGTTCTTTAAATTTTGTACCATAAATAGTATTATTTTCGCAAATATATACATAATCCGCATCCGGACTTATGGGAAGATCTGAACAATCCGGTATGTATGAGAAAGTCTTATCCTCTGAGGAAGCGATCTTATTTGCCTTTCCGTATTTCTGCGCTTCCTGCCATGCCTTTTTTGCCCACTGCCCTGTGACGATATAGTCAGCCACACGGTTCTTCATCAGGTTCATGGGAATCATGGCAAACTGCTGGCTTGCTCCGCCCTGCAGAAACAGAACCTTATAATTATCAGGAATATTCAGAAGATCTCTTAAATCTGCCTCTGCCTCCTGAATGATTCCTTCAAACATTTTGGAGCGGTGGCTCATCTCCATCACCGACATTCCGCATCCCCTGTAATCCAGCATTTCCTCTGCTGCTTCTTTTAATACTTCTTCCGGAAGTACTGCGGGACCGGCTGAAAAATTATAAACTCTGCTCACGACTTTCTCCTCCTTAAGATTTTTGTCTAGTCTACCACTTTGATATATTTTTGTCAATACAAACATTTGTCTTTTTCTGAAAGACATGCCAGGTAACAGAACGGGCTGCTGCTGACGCAGCACCCCTTTTTCTGCTTTTTATGATTTTTTCTGTTTCAGGTCATCTTCATCAAAGGCATCCTCGATATTCGCCCCTGCCGGAACCATAGGGAATACCTTCTCATCACAGTCAATCATGCAGTCGATAACTACAGTAGTTTTCATTTCTATAGCTTTTTTCAGGGCCTCTGAAAATTCTTCCCGTGACTTTACACGGATTCCTACCGCACCCATTGCCTCTGCAAGCTTTACAAAGTCTACCTTATCCTTTAATACAGTATTCGAATATCTGCCTTCATAGAACAGGGTCTGCCACTGGCGCACCATTCCCAGTACCTGATTATCCACTACTACCTGGATCAGGGGCAGGTCGTTTCTGGTAGCTGTGGCAATTTCATTCATATTCATGCGGAAACAACCGTCGCCTGCCACATTGATAACCACTCTGTCCGGATTACCTATCTTGGCTCCGATGGCAGCTCCAAGACCATATCCCATCGTTCCCAGTCCCCCGGAAGACAAAAACTGCCTGGGTGACTTATATTTATAATACTGTGCTGCCCACATCTGATGCTGTCCTACTTCTGTAACAATAATGGCATCCCCTTTGGTCTGTTCATAGATTTCTTCAATGACCGCAGGACCTGCCAGTCCCTGGTCATGGTATTTAAGAGGATATTTTGCCTTCAATTCCTCTACATACGCAATCCACTCTTTATGCTCTTTCGGCGCAACCAACAGGTTCAGCCTTCTCAGCACTTCCCTGGCGTCGCCGATAATACTTGCATCCACCAGCACATTTTTATTGATTTCCGCAGCATCCACATCAATCTGCAGTATTTTTGCATTTCTGGCAAAATTTCTGGTATTTCCTGTGACACGGTCGGAGAACCTTGCCCCAATGGTGATCAGCAGATCACATTTGGTAACGCCCAGATTTGATGCTTTTGTTCCATGCATGCCCAGCATGCCTGTATAATACGGATCCTCACCGGAAAATACTCCTTTGCCCATAAGGGAATCTGTCACCGGGGCCTGGATCTTATGTGCCAGTTCTCGCACTTCTTCCCAGGCATCAGATGCCGCTGCACCGCCGCCTACAAAGATAAAAGGACGCTGTGATGCCTGGATCATGGCAGCCGCCTTTTCCAGATCCTCCTGACGGATTTTCTCGGTAAAAGGTTTTACTTCCTTGGGTCTGACCGGGACAAACTCAGTGGAATTAGCCGTAACGTCCTTGGTGATATCCACCAGCACAGGACCCGGTCTGCCGCTTTTTGCAATGACAAAAGCCCGGCGGATGGTTTTCGCCAGCTTTGTCACATCCTTTACAATAAAACTATGTTTTGTAATCGGCATTACCACACCCGCAATATCCACTTCCTGGAAGCTGTCTTTTCCAAGAAGAGGAAGTCCCACGTTGCAGGTAATTGCCACAATAGGGATGGAATCCATGTACGCTGTGGCAATCCCCGTCACCAGATTGGTAGCGCCTGGACCGCTGGTAGCCATGCACACGCCCACTTTTCCTGTGGAGCGGGCATAGCCGTCTGCCGCATGTGCCGCTCCCTGCTCATGGGAAGTCAGCACATGATGGATTTCTCCCTGATGTTTATATAATTCATCATAAATATTCAGGATCGTACCGCCCGGATAACCGAATACCGTGTCTACACCCTGTTCTTTCAAACACTCAATAACGATTTCTGCTCCTGTCAGCTGCATAGCAAACCCTCCCTGTTATTTTTTCGGTACCTCCAAAACCGCTCCCCGGTTTCCGCTGGTCACCATGGAAGCGTAGCGCGCCAGATAACCTGTTGTTACCTTTGGCTCCCTGGGCTTCCACTGTGCTCTTCTTTTCTCCATCTCTTCCTCTGATACGGCAAGCTCCAGCTTTGTCTCCGGAATATTGATGCGGATAATATCTCCCTCTTCCACCAGGGCAATTGGACCGCCTACTGCTGCTTCCGGAGAAATGTGTCCGATCGATGCTCCTCTGGACGCTCCTGAGAAACGTCCGTCTGTGATCAGTGCCACACTGGAACCCAGTCCCATTCCGGCAATGGCTGAAGTGGGATTTAACATTTCTCTCATTCCCGGACCGCCTTTCGGTCCTTCATAACGGATAACCACCACATCTCCCGGATTGATCTTTCCTCCTTTGATGGCTGCAATAGCATCTTCCTCACAGTCAAAAACTCTTGCCGGACCTTCATGTACCATCATCTCTTCGCAGACAGCGCTTCTTTTTACCACGCCGCCGTCCGGAGCCAGATTGCCTGTCAGCACCGCAAGACCTCCGGTCTCACTGTACGGACGGTCCACAGGACGGATCACTTCCGGATTTTTATTGATGCAGTTTTTAATATTTTCTCCTACAGTCTTTCCTGTGACAGTCATGCAGTCCAGGTTCAGCAGATCTTTCTTGGAAAGTTCGTTCATAACTGCATAGACGCCGCCTGCCTCATTGAGGTCTTCAATGTATGTAGGACCTGCCGGAGCCAGATGGCAAAGGTTCGGAGTCTTTGCACTGATCTCATTCGCAAAAGTAATATCAAAATCCCAGCCGATTTCATGGGCAATAGCGGGAAGATGAAGCATGCTGTTCGTGGAACATCCCAGCGCCATATCCACTGTAAGAGCATTTAACACTGCTTCTTTTGTCATAATGTCTCTTGGGCGGATGTTCTTTCTGTACATTTCCATAACCTGCATGCCGGCGTGTTTTGCCAGTTTGATTCTTTCAGAATATACAGCAGGAATGGTTCCGTTGCCTTTTAATCCCATACCCAGTACTTCTGTCAGGCAGTTCATGCTGTTTGCTGTATACATACCGGAGCAGGATCCGCAGGTGGGACATACTTTATTCTCAAATTCTTCAACCTCTTCCGCAGTCATAGTTCCCGCACTGTAGGAGCCAACTGCCTCAAACATGGAAGAAAGGCTTCTCTTCTGTCCATGGACTTTACCTGCCAGCATAGGACCTCCGCTTACAAAAACAGTGGGCACATTGATTCTGGCTGCTGCCATGAGAAGTCCGGGCACATTTTTGTCACAATTGGGTACCATAACAAGGGCATCGAACTGATGAGCCATAGCCATAGCTTCTGTAGAATCTGCGATCAGATCTCGCGTAACAAGAGAATATTTCATTCCGATATGTCCCATGGCAATCCCGTCACATACAGCAATAGCGGGAAATACAACAGGGGTTCCGCCTGCCATGGCAACGCCTAATTTTACTGCTTCCACAATCTTATCCAGATTCATATGACCCGGTACAATTTCATTATAAGAACTTACAATTCCTACCAGAGGCTTCTCCATTTCTTCCTTTGTCATTCCCAGTGCGTTGAACAGGGAACGATGAGGAGCCTGCTGCATTCCTGTTTTTACTGCGTCACTTCTCATACTATCCGTCCTTTCTTATCTTATATACGATCGGCGATCAGGTCGCCCATTTCTTTTGTTCCGATCTGTTTCATTCCCTCTGACATAATATCCACAGTACGATAACCTTCTTTTAATACCTGCTGTACTGCCGCTTCCACCGCATCTGCCTCTTTGTCCAGATCCAGAGAAAATCTCAGCATCATAGCCGCTGACAAAATCGTGGCAATTGGATTTGCGATTCCCTTTCCGGCAATATCCGGTGCAGATCCGTGGCTTGGTTCATACAGACCGAATTTTGTCTCGTTTAGGCTGGCAGAGGAAAGCATCCCGATGGATCCTGTGACCATACTTGCTTCATCAGATAAAATATCTCCGAACATATTTTCTGTCAGGATCACATCAAACTGCCCCGGATTATGTACCAGCTGCATTGCACAGTTGTCCACCAGCATATGCTCCAGTTCAATGTCAGGATAATCTGCTGCCACTTCTTCCACAACTTTTCTCCAGAGCCTGGAAGAATCCAGCACATTGGCCTTGTCCACACTGGTAACTTTCTTTCTTCTCTTTCCTGCGATCTCAAATGCTTTTACAGCAATCCTGCGGATTTCTTTCTCATCATAGGTCAGAGTATCAATGGCTTTTCTCACACCGTTTTCTTCCACAGTCGTTCGCTCTCCGAAATACAGGCCTCCCGTCAGCTCCCGGACAATGATCATATCGAATCCGTCTCCGATAACCTCTTCCTTTAAAGGACACGCCCCTTTTAATTCGTCATATAAATAAGCGGGCCTTAAATTTGCAAAGAGATTTAATGCCTTGCGGATTGCCAGAAGCCCTGCTTCCGGTCTTTTTGAAGGTTCCAGTTTATACCAGGGGGAAGTCTTCGCATCTCCCCCGATGGAACCCATTAAAACAGCATCCGCGCGTTTCGCTGTCTCTACTGCTTCTTCTGTCAAAGGCACTCCGTGTACATCAATAGATGCGCCGCCCAGCAGTACCTCCTCATAGGTAAAGGTATGCCCGTACACACTGCAGACCTTATCCAAAATTTTCTTCGCCTCTCCTACGATCTCCGGTCCGATTCCGTCCCCGGGGATCAGCGCAATTTTACAGTTCATATATGCCTTCCTTTCCGCCGCATTCAGCATTTTTCGTCAAAAATTAAACATGATAGTAGTATTATGATAATCCTTTTTCTTGTATAATTCAAGTCATAATAGCTGTGTACGATATGCCTTTTCGTTATAGCTTCTATTCTCCTCTCCGGGAATTTACATATTTTAGATTTATTTATCTGTTTTTAGAAAAGCTTAAGGATTTTGACACAACCTGGTCACAACTTTCCTCTATACTTATAATTGTTCAAAAAAGAAGACGGCGGCTGCGGCATTGGTTTATGGTGTGGCTGCTGGACTTCGCCTAATCTGTTTCCGTTTCTTTTTCTTATCTGTTCTTTTTTTCACCGAAGATCTCACATGAACGGCTGCATCCTGAAGGGGTCCCCGCGCATCCCCCCAATGCACTTTCTCTCAGTTCAAAAGGAAGGCTTCTTCCTACATGATACATGGCCTGCGCCATCTCATCAAAAGGAATGATCTGCCGTATTCCTGCCAAAGCCTGTTCCGCACAGACCAGGGCATTTGCAGCGCCCACGGAATTTCTGTTCTGGCAGGGAGCTTCCACCAGTCCGGCAATAGGATCGCATACCAGTCCCAGGAGATTTGACAGAGCTCCTGACGCCGCATCCATACACATCTGGGGCGTACCGCCCATGATTTCTGCCGCCGCTGCCGCCGCCATGGCAGACGCAGCGCCCACCTCCGCCTGACATCCAGCTTCTGCTCCTGCCACAGAAGCATTTCGCATAAGCAGGTATCCCACTGCCCCGGCTGTATATAAGCCGTTTAATATCTCATGATCTGACAGATCATATTCTTCCTGAAGCGCCAGCAGAACCCCGGGAACTACTCCGGAAGAGCCTGCAGTAGGCGCTGCCACAATAACACCCATGGAGGCGTTGACTTCCAGCACAGCCATAGCATACATGGAAGCTTTTGACAGGACACTGCCGCAGATAGATTTTCCCCTGTCATAGTGCTCTTTCAATTTTTTTGCTTCCCCTCCGATCAGCCCGCCCACAGAAGGCACCGGGATTTCCAACGGAGCTTTTACGGACTCCTTCATAATAGAAAGTGCTTTTCTCATCTTTCTTTCCACTTCTTCTTCCGGGGTTTTAAAAACCTCTGTTTCCCGAAGTTTCATTACTGCCGAAATAGGCATACTCAGTTCTTCGCACAGCTTCAAAAGCTCTGTACCATGATTGAATTCCATATGTTTCCTCCTACAGCTGTACCAGCATAATATCAGACACCAGAGGATTTTCTCTGATCCTGTTCAGGACTTCTGCCGGAATCTTTTCATCTGATTCTACTATAGTATAGGCATTTGCCCCTTTCTTCTCCCGAAAAAGACGCATGAAAGCAATATTCACTCCTTCTTCGCTGAGTACTTTCGTAATGTGCGCAACCACCCCGGGCATATCCGTCTGGCTGACGATCAGAGTACTGTACTCCCCAGCAAAATCCACCTGAATCTGATTTAAGCGCACGATTTTTACCTTTCCTCCTCCCAGTGACACGCCCCGGACAAAAAGCCGCTCTCCCCTGGTTCCTTCCATGTCCATATCTGCAGTGTTCGGATGGATGTCCCCCTCCTCTTCTCCTCCGATCCGAAACTCATACTCAATTCCCTGCTCTTCTGCCAGTTCCAGGGAATCCCGGATGCGCAGATCGTCAGTGGCAAATCCCATGATGCCGCCCAGAAGCGCCCGGTCTGTACCGTGTCCCTTATAAGTCTTAGCAAAAGATCCGTACAAAGTGAAGACCACTTTTTTGATTTCTCCCGGAAACAAACTCCGTGCCAGAAGCGCCATGGAAGCAGCCCCGGCAGTATGGGAACTGGAAGGACCCACCATATTAGGTCCGATAACTTCAAATAGACTGATAAGCGCCATTTGCTTCTCCTTTCTTTTCCTGCAGACTGAAAAAGGCACTGCACGGCATTTCTGCCTACAGCACCTTTTCTCCTGCATACATTAGTCTGCCAGCCCGTCGCTTGCTTTTTCTACTTCAGCAATGGCTGATTTTCTCATTGGAATCCTGCAGTGTTTATTATTTCCAAATTCTACGATTACATCCTCTTCTGTGATGTCGATCAGTACACCGTAGAAACCGCTGGTGGTAACTACACTGTCACCCACTTCCATAGCGGCAAGCATGCTTTTTACCCTCTGCTGTTCTTTCTTCTGAGGTCTCATGATCATAAAATACATCAAAAGAAAAAATATAATCAGCGGAATAAACAGGCTCAGCATTGCTCCGCCGGTACTTGCTGCTGATGATAATAACATCTTAACTCCTCCTGAAACTTAAACTTTGTCCTTGTCGAAACAGACACTATGGCTATCATACACAATTTTTCCGGTTTCTTCAAGTAGTTTCTCCTGTTTTTCACAATTTTAATGCTATTTTTATACTTTATCACTCAAAGTCCGCCAATACCGGAGCTTTGCATTACCGTGTCCCCTGTGATGCATCTTTCGTTCCAGCTGCCATGCCTTCCAGTTTCTTTGCTTTGTACTCTTCATAGCATCCCTGATCCAGGGCATCTCTGATTTCCTCCATCATGGTGTTGTAGAAATAGAGATTATGAAGCACACACAGTCTCATACCCAGCATTTCTTTTGCCTTCAGCAGATGGCGGATATATGCTCTGCTGTAATGACGGCAGGCAGGACACTGGCATCCCTCTTCAATAGGTCTGGAGTCCAGTTCATATTTGGCGTTAAATAGGTTGATCTTGCCGGAATTCGTATACACATGCCCATGGCGTCCGTTCCGGCTGGGATATACACAGTCGAAGAAATCCACACCTCTGGAGACCGCTTCCAGAATATTGGCGGGAGTACCCACCCCCATCAGATACGTAGGCTTATTTACCGGAAGATAGGGAACCACGCTGTCAAGAATCCTGTACATCTCCTCGTGTGTCTCACCTACTGCTAGCCCGCCTATGGCATATCCGTCCAGATCCATCTGGGAAATCGTCTTCGCATGTTCAATACGGATATCATCATATATAGCTCCCTGGTTAATACCGAAAAGCAGCTGGTGAGGATTCACAGTATCCTCCAGAGAATTCAGCCTTGCCATTTCGTCTTTACATCTTTTCAGCCACCGGGTAGTACGGTCTACTGATGCCTGAACATATTCTCTGCTTGCAACACTGGAAGGACATTCATCAAATGCCATGGCGATCGTGGATCCTAAATTAGACTGGATCTGCATACTCTCCTCCGGACCCATAAAAATTTTCCGTCCGTCTATATGAGAATTAAAATACACTCCCTCTTCTTTAATCCTTCTCAGCTTTGCCAGAGAGAATACCTGAAATCCGCCGGAGTCTGTAAGTATAGGACGATCCCAGTTCATAAACTTGTGCAGTCCTCCCAGTTTTTTCACGATCTCATCTCCTGGACGGACATGGAGATGGTAAGTATTGGAAAGCTCTACCTGAGTTTTTATCTCGTGAAGGTCCATGGTGGATACTGCTCCTTTAATAGCAGCCACTGTCCCCACGTTCATAAACACGGGAGTCTCTATTGTCCCATGAACAGTTTCAAGCCGGGCACGCTTTGCCATTCCTTCCTGTTTCAATACTGTATACATAAAATTTACCTGCCTCTTTTTTCTTCTTTTTTTGTCATTTTTTCATCAGATTGGAAAAAAACTCTCATCTTTTCAGGGAATCTGACCAAAAATAGTCCTGTTTCCCGTCTGTATCGGTTTATTCTATCACAGGTAATTTGCAAACGCAACTCCTGCATAAAATTTTGTAATTGTTTTTTCTCCTATCTTGTCGTATAATGTAATTTGATTTTTTAGATACATTTAATAAGAAGAGATAGAAAGAGGAGGTCTCTGACTATGAAATCAGAGAATATACAGGAACCCATGCTTTATCCCCTGGGGATCGACATCGGTTCCACCACTGTAAAGATTGCAATTTTAAACGAAAAACATGAATTACTGTTTTCCGACTATGAACGTCACTTTGCAGATATTCAGAACACCCTTGCCCGCCTTCTTGATAAAGCCTACCAGTCTCTGGGAGAAATCTCCGTTGCCCCTGTGATCACAGGTTCCGGCGGACTGACTCTTGCCGGCCATCTGGAGGTTCCTTTTGTACAGGAGGTCATTGCTGTCTCCACATCTCTGCAGGAACTTGCGCCCAAAACGGACGTTGCCATTGAACTGGGCGGTGAAGACGCAAAGATCATTTACTTTGAAGGAGGAAATGTAGAGCAGCGTATGAACGGCATCTGTGCCGGGGGTACAGGTTCCTTCATTGACCAGATGGCTTCTCTGCTCCAGACAGATGCTCCTGGGTTAAACGAATATGCAAAAAATTATAAGGCACTCTACTCCATTGCGGCACGGTGCGGCGTTTTTGCAAAATCTGATATCCAGCCTCTGATCAATGACGGCGCTACCAAAGAGGATCTTTCCGCTTCTATTTTTCAGGCAGTGGTCAATCAGACCATCAGCGGACTTGCCTGTGGAAAACCTATCCGAGGACATGTGGCATTTTTAGGCGGTCCCCTTCACTTCCTTTCTGAACTGAAGGCCGCATTTATCCGCACTTTGAAACTGGATGAAGAACACACCATTGCTCCGGAAAATTCTCACCTTTTCGCAGCTATCGGTTCTGCTCTGAATGTAAAACCAAATGCCGCAGGCGTGAGCATTACCGGCATGAGAGACAGGCTCTCTGCCTCTATCAAGATGGATTTTGAGGTAGACCGTATGGAGTCCCTTTTTGCCTCGCAGGAAGACTACGAAGAATTTAACCGCCGCCAGAGCCAGTATAATGTAAAGACAGGAGATCTATCCTCCTACAAGGGAAACTGTTACCTTGGCATCGACGCAGGCTCCACCACTACCAAGGCTGCCCTGGTAGGAGAAGACGGCTCTCTGCTGTATTCTTTCTACAGCAACAACAATGGAAATCCTCTGGCCACCTCCATTAAGGCAGTTCAGGAAATTTATGACCAGCTGCCGCAGGGCGCAAAGATTGCCTATTCCTGTTCTACAGGATACGGAGAAGCACTGATCAAAGCTGCTCTGCTTCTCGACGAGGGCGAAGTGGAGACCGTATCCCATTATTATGCTGCAGCTTTCTTTGATCCGGAAGTAGACTGTATCCTGGATATCGGCGGTCAGGATATGAAATGCATTAAGATTAAGGACCAGACCGTAGACAGCGTGCAGCTGAACGAAGCGTGCTCCTCCGGCTGCGGTTCCTTTATTGAAACTTTTGCAAAGTCTTTAAATTACAGTGTACAGGATTTTGCAAAGGCAGCCCTGTTTGCAGAGCATCCCATTGACCTGGGAACCCGCTGTACTGTATTCATGAACTCCAAGGTAAAACAGGCACAGAAGGAGGGCGCGTCTGTAGCAGATATTTCTGCAGGACTTGCCTACTCTGTTATCAAAAACGCCCTTTACAAAGTCATCAAAGTTTCCGACGCCTCTGAACTTGGAAAACATATCGTGGTCCAGGGCGGTACTTTTTACAATGACGCAGTACTGAGAAGCTTTGAAAAGATTGCTGACTGCCATGCGATCCGTCCGGATATTGCAGGTATCATGGGAGCGTTCGGAGCTGCCCTCATTGCCAGAGAACGATATGACAAGAGCAAAACAACGACTATGCTCCCCATTGAAAAGATCAATACTCTGGAGTATAAGACTACCATGGCGAACTGCAAGGGCTGTACCAACAACTGCCGTCTGACCATCAATAAATTTTCCGGCGGAAGGCAGTATATCTCCGGCAATCGCTGTGAGCGCGGCATAGGAAAAGAGAAAAACAAAGATCAGGTTCCTAACCTGTTTGAATACAAATACAAAAAACTCTTCTCTTACCAGCCTCTCACAGAAGATAAGGCGACGAGAGGAAAAGTAGGAATTCCCAGAGTCCTGAATATGTTCGAAAACTATCCTTTCTGGTATACTTTTTTTACAGAACTGAAATATCAGGTAGTCTTATCTCCTACCTCTACCAGAAAGATTTACGAACTGGGTATTGAATCCATTCCCAGTGAATCCGAATGCTATCCTGCAAAGCTTGCCCACGGTCATGTGACCTGGCTTTTAAAACAGGGTGTGAAATATATCTTCTACCCCTGCATTCCTTATGAAAGACAGGAGTTTCCGGACGCGGTCAACCACTACAACTGTCCCATTGTTACTTCCTACGCGGAAAATATTAAAAATAATGTAGATGAGTTAAATGATCCCTCCATCCGGTTCCACAATCCTTTCCTGTCACTTACCAGTGAGGAGACGGTTTCTCAGCGCCTGGTACAGGAATTTCCTGAAATTCCTGCAGAAGAAGTCAGAACTGCAGCACACAAGGCCTGGAAGGAAATGGATCACTGCAGAAAAGATATCATGAGAAAAGGGGAAGAAACCTTAAAATATCTGGATGAGACAGGCAGAAGGGGAATTGTCCTGGCAGGACGTCCTTACCACATTGACCCGGAGATCCACCACGGAATTCCGGATCTGATCAATTCCTACGGACTTGCAGTGCTGACTGAGGACTCTGTATCCCATCTTGCTCCCCTGCAGCGTCCTTTAAGGGTCAATGACCAGTGGACTTACCACACACGTCTTTATGCTGCAGCGAACTTCGTAAAGGAGAAGGATAATCTGGATCTTATCCAGCTGAACTCTTTCGGCTGCGGTCTTGACGCTGTGACCACTGATCAGGTGAATGAGATTCTTTCCAACAGCGGAAAAATCTATACCTGCCTGAAGATTGATGAAGTAAATAACCTGGGTGCGGCGCGTATCCGTATCCGCTCCCTGATTGCTGCCATCCGTGTAAAAGAAAAGCAGCATATTCAGCGCAAGATCGTACCTTCCTCCATTAAAAGAGTACCTTTCACGGAAGAAATGAGGAAAAAGTACACAATCCTGTGCCCGCAGATGTCACCCATCCATTTTTCCATTCTCCAGGCAGGATTTAATTCCGCGGGGTACAACCTGGAAGTACTTCCTAATGACAACAAGGAAGCCGTGGATGTGGGTCTGAAATATGTAAATAATGACGCATGCTATCCTTCCCTGATGGTGGTAGGACAGATCATGCAGGCACTCCTTTCCGGCAAGTATGACCTGAATAAAGTTGCCATCATCATCTCCCAGACAGGAGGCGGATGCCGTGCTTCCAACTATATCGGATTTATCCGCAGGGCACTGAAAAAGGCAGATATGGCACAGATTCCAGTTATCTCCATTAACTTAAGCGGTTTGGAAGAAAACCCGGGCTTTAAGATCACCCCTAAGCTTGCCACACGGCTTGCCTACGGGGCTGTCTTTGGAGATATCCTGATGAAGTGTATCTACCGCATGAGACCTTATGAATCTGTGAAGGGTTCCGCAAATGCCTTACATAAAAAATGGGAAAAACGATGCATCTCCTTCCTCTCCGGAAAGCACTGCTCTTTTGCCCAGTTCAACCGCATCTGCCGGCAGATGATCAGGGAATTTGATACTCTGCCTATTACCAACGAAAAGAAACCGCGGGTTGGAATCGTAGGCGAGATCCTGGTAAAATTTCTGCCTGCTGCAAACAACCACTTAGCGGAGCTTCTTGAAAAAGAAGGTGCAGAACCGGTATGCCCGGATCTGATCGACTTTATGTGTTACTGCTTCTACAATTTAAACTTCAAGGCTGATTATCTTGGCTTTAAGAAGTCTCTTGCCCAGAAAGGAAGGCTGGGCATCGCCGCCATTGAGTTTATCCGCAGCGCGGCAAACAAAGAATTTGCAAAGAGCAAGCATTTCACTCCCTCTGCAAAGATCGAAGATCTGGCAAAAATGGCAAAACCAATTGTCTCTCTGGGCAACCAGACCGGTGAAGGATGGTTTCTCACTGGTGAAATGATGGAGCTGATCCACGCCGGAGCACCGAATATTGTGTGTATCCAGCCTTTTGCCTGCCTGCCTAACCATATTGTTGGAAAAGGCGTAATCAAATCAATCCGCAAAGATTACCCTGAAGCCAATATTGTGGCTGTAGACTATGACCCGGGCGCAAGTGAGGTAAACCAGTTAAACAGAATCAAACTGATGCTTTCTACAGCATTTAAGAAAATGCAGCAGTAAAAACAGTATAGAAAAGGGAATACATTTTCCGTCACTCTCTGAGTGCGTGGAAAATGTATTCCCTTTCTCTTTGTTCTCTGGCTTTATTCCCGCGAGCAATGAGCCAAGCGGACATGCGGGTATGTCCATTTGGCGACTGCCGCAAGAATCAAAAAAACCCGTCTCATCTGCTTTACTTCAGTAAATGTGCTTTCCTCCCTGCCGCCGCAATCTTTCTTCCAAAAGGAATGCCGTACAGCTCTTCTGCAGCAGGCTTAGCGATCAGCAGATATGCAATGAAATAAATCAATGCTCCAATACAGATAGCAGGCACCAGAGCAATAAGATTAGCTGCCGGAAGATTTTTCACAGCTGCATAAATACCGTGATACAGTCCAAATGCCGCAATTCCCATAGGGACGGATGCCAAAAAAGGCGGCAGATAAGCTTTCTTCCATGGATTTTTATAGTCCAGCTCCCGCTTCATTGCCCTGTGATTTAAGATACACATGGCAAGAGCATACACGATCATGGCGATCACTACATTATAAATCCCCATATCTGTAACAAACATCAGGACAGTCACCACAATCACATCCATCCCCAGTGCTACAGCTGCATGGATCATAGGAATATTTGCTTTTCCGATTCCCTGGAGCACACCATTGGAGATATTGGACATGCCGTTCATGATCACTGTAATGATTCCCAACATCATAAGATATCCCGCCACACCCTCTGTGGCAGGGAATAAAAGCCTTGTGATAGGATCTGCCAAAGCAAACAGCCCTACGCTGCAGGGAATGGAAATAAACATACTGATCCAGGTAGCCTTATCGACCTTTTCCCTTGCTCCCCGTATATCTCCGGTGGCATAGCAGCCGGAAACTTCCGGTATCATGGAAGTAGGCGCTGTACTTGCCAAAGTCAAAGGTATATTGATGATAGTCATAAAGAACCCGAACTCCGCATACATCCCTTCTACAGCAGAAGGATCTGCACCTTTAAGCCCGGATACACCGCTGTAAATCCAGCTGTTCACATACCCATTTACATTGTACAGAAACGAACTCAGTACAATAGGTGCTACGATCATCATAAGGATTTTCATAATATCTTTGTAGCTTTCGTCAACAGAATATTTATCTCTGCTGATTTTTTTCCTTATGATCTTTCTGTTGATCCGGTATACCAAAATCATAAACAAAAGAGCTACTGTCACCCCCGCTCCTGTACCCATAGTAGCCCCGGCAGCACTCCAGCTCCTCAGAACATCCGGCTCTGCATCTGCAAAGTGGCTGACCATCACATTAGCCATCACCAGTGCCACCACAGCAACCGCTATCTGTTCCAGGATCTGGGAAATTGAGGTGGGCAGCATATTTCTGTACGCCTGAAAATATCCCCGGAAAACTCCAAGGATACCGGAAATAAAAATGGTAGGAGCCAGAAACTGCAAAGCAAGCCTTGCATTTGCCATATTATCGGGTATCAGCACCGGAGCCCCCACAACACAGATCAGTGCCACAATTCCTCCTGAGATTACTGCATATAAAAGAGCGCCTTTAAAGATTCGCTGGGCGTCCCGGTAGCGTTTAAAAGCAATCCTCTCCGCCATGATCTTGGAAACAGCCTGTGGAATACTAAAAGAGGCAATCATCAGAAGAATAAAGTAAACATTCTGGGCAAACTGAAAGCATCCAAAACTTTCCTTCCCCAGCGTCGTTGACAGCGGACTTTTGTAGATCAGTCCGATGATCTTGGAGATCAGCGCAGAAAAAAAAAAAAAAGTGGCATTTTTCACCATTGTATTGTCATTTTTCTTACCCATGCTGTTCTCCCCGCCTGTTTTCAATCTGCCAGTCAATGGGTGTCAGTCCCTGCTCTTCCAAATAAGCATTTGTTTTACTGAAATGTCTGCATCCGAAGAATCCGCGGAAAGCAGAAAGGGGACTGGGATGAGGCGCTTCCAGGATCAGATGTCTGGGATTATTCAGCATGTTTTTTTTCATCTGTGCAGGTCTTCCCCACAGCAAAAAGACCATGGGACGGTCCTGTTCATTTAAGACCCGGATCGCTGCATCTGTAAATTCTTCCCAGCCAATACCTCTGTGAGAATTTGCCTGATGGGCGCGCACAGTAAGTACCGTATTCAAAAGCAGTACCCCCTGCTTTGCCCATTTTTCCAGATATCCATTGTCTGGAATATAGCAGCCGCAGTCATCATGCAGCTCCTGATAAATATTCACCAGAGACGGGGGAATTTCCACCTCCGGCTTCACGGAAAAACAGAGTCCGTGGGCCTGTCCGTAATTGTGATAAGGGTCCTGTCCCAAAATAACTACTTTCACTTCATTCAGGGGTGTGAAATGAAACGCATTAAAAATATCATCCGGATCGGGAAAAACCTGTCTTTGCTGATACTCCTGTCCTACCTTTGAAAACAGTTCTTTATAATATGGTTTCTTAAACTCCGGCTTCAAAGCTTCCAGCCATTGTCCCTGTAAAGGCGGCATTTCTTTTCCTCCTTTGTTTTCTAAACTTTATACTGTACTAGTGTAACAGAATCCCCCGTAAAATGCAAACAAGTGTCTCCAGAATTTTACATTTTCCGCACATGACAGGCGGCCCGCATATACGGACCGCCTGTCATGTGAATTATCTGTTTCTTTTTTCTCACGCTTCCTCCTGTCGGTTTTCAGGCTGTGGAATCTGTCCGTCTCCGGACTGAAGTTCAAACCAGAACTCCACGCCATTTTCATAGTTGATCACACCGCACTTTTGGTTCATGCTTTCCATAATCGCTTTTACAATAGACAGACCGATACCGCTTCCGCCATATTCTCTGGTGCGTGCTTTATCCACTTTATAAAATTTGATCCAGATTTTTTCAATATCTTCCTCCGGAATCGGGTCGCCGGTATTGAACACAGACACCCTCACCAGATTCTGTTTTTTCTGTATCTTCACTTCAATTTTTTTCTCATAATCTACATGGTTTAAAGCGTTTGACACATAATTGGTCACTACCTCTTCTACTTTAAACTCATCACCCCAGACATACACCGGATCCGTCTGCACAAACTGTATCCCTGCCCCCTTCTGATCAGCCATAAGACGGGTGGATGCGAGAACTCCCTTAATCAGCTCAGTCAGGTTAAACCGTTCCATAGAAACCTGGTCATTTCCAAATTCCAGCTGGTTTAAGGTAAGCAGTTTTTTCACCATAGTATTCATCTTCGCAGCCTCGTCTATGATAACATCACAGTAAAACTCTCTGCTCTCTTCATCATCATTAATGCATTCCTGAAGCCCCTCCGCATATCCCTGAATCAGGGCTATAGGCGTCTTCAGTTCGTGGGACACATTGGAGAGAAATTCCTTTCTCATCTCATCTATCTGATTTTTTTTCTCAATATCTTTCTGCAGCTCATTGTTGGCTGTTTTCAGCTCAGATATCGTCTGCTCCAGCTCATCCGACATAATATTCAGGTTTGCCCCCAGAATGCCGATCTCATCCTCTCCGGCACTGGTGTATTTCGCATTGAAATCCAGTCCCGCCATCTTCTTTGAAAGCTCCGTCAGTTCCTGAAGAGGTTTCGTGATCTTCCTGCTGATAAACCAAATGATCAGGGAACTCACCAGAACAGTCCCAATTCCTACATAGAGATAAAACAAATTTGAAATCTGAGCACTGTCTTTCATACTCTGTATCGGTGTAGTTACTAAAAATGAATTCATGTTTTTCAAAGTTCCTACCATGTTCAAAGAATCGGTAAACCTTCCGTTATCCACACTTTTCTCCAGAATATAATTGTCTCCTTGTTTTATAATTTCATGGGTCCCCTGCATAAATTCTGTCATAGTGCCGAACAGTGCCTGGGCATACATACTCTTTGGGTCTCTGCTGTTGGAATATACGATCTGTGAGCTGTCTCTGTTGATTATAATTACAGAAATATTCTTTTCTGAACAATAATTATGAAAATCATAATCGTTTTCCAAAGATGCATAATTGCCATTATCATTGACTTTGGATGCCTCATCCAGGCGTTCCTGGACATATTCCAGTGAATCTGTTTTTTTGGCCAGATAATATTCTTCCAGAAAGCTGGAATTCAAAAAAAGAATCACCAAAAAAGAAAGGCACATAATGGTCACATAGGCCGCAGTCAGACGTACCTTAATAGATTTCTTCATTTTTATACCTTCTATACTTCAAACTTATACCCCATACCCCAGATGGTCTTGATATATTCGCCTTTTTCTCCCATCTTGCTTCTCAGTTTCTTTACATGGGTATCAATCGTCCGAGCATCACCAAAATAGTCATAATTCCACACAGAATTTAGAATCTTTTCCCTGGACAGAGCAATGCCCTGATTTTCCAGAAAATAGGTCAAAAGCTCAAATTCCTTATAACTGAGCTCCATAGGCTTTCCGTCAATCGACGCAATATGGGCAGCCTTATTGATCTCAATGCCTCCGGCACTTAAAATTTCATCGCTTCCCACAGCATTGGTGCGTCTTAAAATTGCTTCTACCCTTGCCACCAGGATCTTGGGGCTGAAAGGTTTTGAAATATATTCATCCACACCCAGCTCAAATCCTAAAAGTTCATCTCTCTCATCGCCCCTTGCGGTCAGCATAATAATCGGAATTTTAGATTCTTTCCTGATTTCCCTGCACACCTCCCAACCATCCATTTTTGGCATCATCACATCGAGAATGATCAGAGAAAGGTCTTTTTGTTCATAAAAAATATCCAGTGCTGCCTCTCCGTCTCCGGCTTCCAGCACTTCAAATCCCTGCTTTACCAGGAAATCTCTTACCAGTTTTCTCATTCTGCTTTCATCATCAACAACAAGTATCTTACATTTTTCCATGGGTACTCCTCCTAATCTTCTAATTACTATAACAGACAAATTTGTCGGAATTGTGAATTCTCACGGGAAATACATAGTCTCCCTGTACTTTACAGGTCCATGGCATAATATACCAGTTCTGAAGCCTGTCGAAATCCGCAGGACTGGTACAGCGGAATGGCGGTTTTATTTTCTTCATCTACATCCAGAGAAACCTCCTTATCATAGAGCCGGGCGAGCAGGTTTACTGTCCGGCACAGCATCTTTCTGCCGTATCCATTTCCCTGATACTTAGGGTCAATACATAGCGCATAGAGATAGTTCCGTCTCCCGCTGGTATCCACGGATACACAGCCCACAGGCGTATTCTGATAAAGCGCTGTAAACAGCAGTGCCTTCTCCGTGCGGAAAGTGGTCCTCACATGTACATCCGCTTCAAACTCTTCTCCCGCAAAGGCAGCTTTCATAATTTCTGCCAGCTGACCCAGTTCCTTTTCCTGAGCCTCTCTTAAGGAAAACCCCGGAATATCTTTTTCTGTCACCCCTGAGCCATTATCTGCAACCATATGGTATTCTTTGTGAGAAAGATTCACAGGATATCCTGCAAGTACCTTGTTTACATCGGAGAAAGCTTTCTCTGTCTTAAAAAGAACCTTTTTATATGAGTATTTTTTTATTTCCAAAACTGCTTCCTCAAAAAGCCTGGTAAAGATCCCACTGCGCCGTTTTTCCGGGTGCACCCAGGCTGAAATCTCTGCTGTAGTTTCATGGTCTGCATATAGATACAGAAATCCTGCCAGATTCTCTCCTTCCCTTTCGAGGAAAAAAGTTTTCATCTCCGGATATACATTAAACTCATTTCCCAAATAAACCTCCTGGCAGGTATGATCAAACGCGCTGCACCTATCTATAAAATTCTGAATTTCCTCTCTCTGTGTCTCATTTAAAATATTATAACTTTCCATTCTCTCAGTCTTTCCTCCCTTTTCCTCTATCATACAATAACTTTCTCTGTTTTTCTATACCTTACCACGCAAACTGCACCAATCCCAAGTCTATCCTCTTTTGCTTTTTTTCCTTTTCTGCATAGTATAATCTTGTAACCAGTTAACAATGTTTTGAAAGGAACGTCTTATGAATACAGAAAATAATGCTTCCTGCATACCAAAGCAGCATAACCACGAAGTCCAGGGAAGCACTAAAATCTCCGGCTGCTGTGAATATGCCCATAACCATAGATTTGCTACTGTATCCGGAGATGCTATCCCCTGTGACGGCAGCCATGTGCACCAGGTAGCTTTTACCACAGATTCCTGTGACGGACATCACCACGAATTCTGCGGCACTACTGGTCCCGCCATTGAAGTGGGATGCGGCCGCCATGTACACTTTTTAAAAGACTGCACCTCTTATGATGCAAAACATAAACATGAATTTATTGTAGCAACTTTACTGGAAAATCCTGTATGCAAAGAATAAATTTGCGGAAAATACCAAGATAAAATCGTTTTTCCCAAGGGGCTGTTGCATTAGTCATATGTAAGTAATATTTATACATTTTATGCGAATTTGTCGCGCATAGCTTTGAGACCATAGGCTCAAAGCGGCACAGACTGAGCAATAAAATGTATAAATATTTTCGGATTTGATTAATGCGACAGCTCCTTCCTTACAACGGAACCAGGAAACCTAATAGAGATTTTTCAGAAA
>CALWHD010000036.1 GCA_944380235.1 uncultured Blautia sp. | reverse complement strand
ATGAATGAGCGAAAAAAGCGAAATCCTGTTCCGTTAAAAGAACCGGTGCATAAGATGGTTACCCCCATCCTGTTCCGAAGGGAAACCACGGAAAAGCACTTGTAGATATTTCCACAAAATGGTAAACTAAAACTGCCCTGCAAGATCAATGCAGGACAAAGAGAACAGGAGGAAACAAAAATGGGAATTTCAAAAGTATATTTTACAGACATGCGCACCAAAAACGGTGACAATCTCCTTCAGAAACTGCAGCGTCTGATCAAAACCGCAGGCATCGGCAATATTGATTTTGAAAATAAATATGTTGCCGTCAAGATGCATTTCGGCGAACCGGGGAATCTTGCTTTTCTCCGTCCCAACTATGCAAAGGCAGTAGCGGATGTGGTGAAAGAACTGGGCGGCAAACCTTTCCTTACTGACTGCAACACCTTGTATGTAGGCGGCAGAAAGAATGCTTTGGATCATCTGGACAGTGCTAATTTAAATGGATTTAATCCTATGACTACCGGATGCCAGGTACTGATCGCTGACGGATTAAAAGGTACCGACGAGGCGTTGGTTCCCGTAGAGGGAGGATCTTATGTAAAAGAAGCAAAAATCGGCCGTGCTGTTATGGATGCAGATGTCTTTATCTCCTTAAATCATTTTAAAGGTCATGAGGCAGCAGGTTTTGGAGGCGCTTTAAAAAATATTGGTATGGGATGCGGTTCCCGCGCAGGGAAAATGGAAATGCACAGTGCCGGAAAGCCCCATATAGATCAGGATTTATGTATCGGATGCAAGGCCTGTGCAAAAATATGTGCCCACGATGCACCTCAGTATAAAAAAAAAAAGGCATCCATTGACCACAACAAATGTGTGGGATGCGGCAGATGCATCGGTGTCTGTCCAAAAGATGCTGTTCTTCCCGCTTCCGATGAATCCAACGACATTATGAACCGCAAAATCGCGGAGTATACTAAGGCTGTTATCGATGGACGCCCAAGCTTCCATATCAGTCTTGTGATCGACGTATCTCCTTACTGCGACTGCCATGCGGAAAATGACGCTGCTATCGTTCCCAATGTGGGTATGTTTGCTTCCTTTGACCCTGTGGCTTTAGATGTTGCCTGCGCAGATGCGGTAAATGCTCAGCCAGTCATGAGCAACAGCAAACTGGATGACTGCGGCGAAGAAGAACGCGCCTGCCACCATCACGATCACTTCACTTCTATCTTCCCGGATACCAACTGGAGATCCGCGGTAGAACACGGGGCGAAGATCGGCATCGGCAATATGGAATATGAACTGATCACAGTTAAATAACCCTGTCTCCGGCACCCATAATGAGGACAAGTATATTCTAAAAAAGATTAGTCCAGCCGAAAAAGGCGCCGCCTTTTCCCGATAGGGATTTGGCAGCGCCCTTTTTATATTCAGGTTCTGTCTTTCATAACAGCCCTGTTTTATCACAGATTTGCAGTTACGACTTTTGGACGGTACCCTTCTTCCTCCAAAGCCTTGATGATCTCCTGTTTATGTTCAGTTCCAAATGCTTCCATAGTAATCTTCAGTTCCACAGCCGCAGTACGGTTGGTACTTACAAACTGGTTGTGATCCAATTTGATTACATTTCCCTGATGCTGTGCGATAATAGTCGCAACTCTCACCAGTTCCCCCGGCTTATCCGGCAGAAGAACTGAAACGGTAAAGATCCGGTCTCTGGCAATCAGTCCGTGCTGTACCACAGATGCCATGGTGATCACATCCATGTTTCCTCCGCTTAAGATAGAAACCACCTTTTTATTCTTAAATTTCAGATGTTTTAATGCAGCAACGGTAAGCAGTCCGGAATTCTCCACGATCATTTTGTGGTTCTCTACCATATCAAGAAATGCTACAACCAGTTCATCGTCATCCACCGTAATGATCTCATCCACATTATCCTTTATGTACGGAAAAATCTTTTCTCCCGGTCGTTTGACTGCTGTACCGTCTGCAATAGTGTTCACTGTCGGAAGCGTCATCACTTCTCCGTTTAAAATAGATGCCTGCATGCAGTTCGCACCTGCCGGTTCCACACCGATCACCTTGATATTAGGATTTAACAGCTTTACCAGAGTGGAAACACCGGTAGCAAGACCGCCGCCTCCGATGGGTACTAAAATATAATCCACTAAAGGCAGTTCTTTGATGATCTCCATAGCAATGGTTCCCTGTCCGGTAGCAACCGCCAGATCGTCAAACGGATGGATGAAGGTATAGCCATATTCCTCAGCAAGTTTATACGCGTGCTCACAGGCTTCATCATAAACATCTCCATAAAGAACCACCTCTGCTCCATAGCTCTTCGTCCGCTCCACTTTGATCAGCGGTGTGGTGGTAGGCATAACGATCACTGCTTTTACACCGAATGCTTTTGCCGCGTAGGCAACACCCTGGGCATGATTTCCCGCCGATGCAGTGATCAGGCCCTTTTCTCTCTCTTCCTGTGATAAAGTACTGATCTTATAATAGGCGCCTCTGATCTTATAGGCACCTGTCACCTGCATATTTTCCGGCTTTAAGTACACCTTATTCCCCGTGATCCCGCTGAAATAACCGCTGTAAACCAGTTTTGTCTCCTGTGTCACTTTCTTTACGATTTCTGATGCTTCCTCAAATTTTTCCAATGTAAGCATATCTTAACCTTCTTCCCTAATTAATTAATTTTGCCTTATGCTTCTTCTCTGCTGCTCTGTACATTAAACAGGGCATTGACAAATTCATCTGAATCAAATTTCTGCAGATCGTCAATAGTTTCTCCCACACCGATATATTTCACCGGAATGTCCAATTCGGATTCAATAGCAACAGCAATGCCGCCCTTGGCAGTTCCATCCAGCTTTGTCAGGATGATCCCTGTCACATTCGCTACTTCATTAAACTGCCTTGCCTGTGCAAGAGCATTCTGTCCTGTGGTACCGTCAAGGACCACCAGAGTTTCCAGATATGCCTCCGGATATTCTCTTTCAATAATGCGGTAGATCTTTCTCAGCTCTTCCATCAGATTTTTCTTATTGTGAAGTCTTCCTGCAGTATCACACAGAAGTACATCTGCGTTTCTGGCTTTTGCTGCAGCTACTGCGTCATAAACTACGGAGGCAGGATCTGCCCCCTCCTGTCCGCCTATGAGCTCCACACCTGCCCGGTTTGCCCACTGGGTCAGCTGCTCTCCTGCAGCCGCACGAAACGTGTCTGCCGCAGCAAGGATCACTTTCTTTCCCTGATCTTTTAATTTTCCGGCAAGCTTTCCTACAGATGTGGTCTTTCCTACGCCGTTAACGCCGATCACCAGAACCACGGATTTTCTGTTCTCAAACTCATAGGCAGTCTCTCCCACTGCCATCTGTGCCTTAATACTGTCCATAAGAAGCTGCTTGCACTCCTGCGGATCTTTAATCTTTTTTTCAGCCACCTGTTCTTTTAAATGTTCAATAATCGATGTAGTCGTATTGATCCCGATATCCCCCATAACCAGGATCTCCTCTATCTCTTCATAAAAATCATCATCAATGCTGGAATAACCGCTGAAAATGGAGTCAATACCCGCCACGATATTCTCCCTTGTCTTTGAAAGACCGGCTACCAGCCGTTTAAAAAAACCTTTTTTCTCTTCTGCCATAATTCCTCCTACTTATCCAGTTGATTTTCTATTAAGTTTACAGATACCAGCGTGGACACACCTTTCTCCTGCATGGTAATGCCGTAAAGTCTGTCCGCCGCATTCATGGTACCCCGTCTATGTGTTATAATAATAAACTGTGTATTTTTTGTCAACTTGTGAAGATACTGGGCATATCTGGTAACATTAGAGTCATCCAGAGCCGCTTCAATTTCATCCAGCAGACAAAACGGCGATGGTTTTAAATTCTGGATAGCAAATAAAAGGGCAATTGCGGTCAAAGCCTTCTCCCCTCCGGAAAGCTGCATCATGTTCTGCAGTTTCTTGCCGGGCGGCTGGGAAATGATACGGATTCCCGCCTCCAGAATATCTTCCTCTTCGTCCAGCTCCAGTGTTCCTTTTCCTCCTCCAAAAAGCTCTTTGAACGCCTTGTCAAATTCATCCCGGATCTGAGCAAATTTTTCTTCAAACTGGCGCCGCATGCCAGTATCCAGCTCTTCGATGATCCCCATAAGCGTCTCCTGAGCGCTGACCAGATCATCATGCTGAGTCTTCATAAATTCATGCCTCTGGGAAAGCTCCTTATACTCTTCGATGGCATTCACATTTACATTACCAAGCTTTCGGATTTCTTCACGGACTTCACTGATCCCCTTTTTGATCTCTGCGCGGTCAGTCAGCTGATCCGGCATCTGAACCAGTGCCTGGCTGTAGGTAAGTTCATATTCCTCCCACATATAATTCACCTGGGTCTCCTGATTCTCCTCCAGCTTTTCCTTCTGCGTTGTCAGTCTGTAAGTCTCCTTATCCAAAAGGTTCATCTTTCCGGAAAGTTCATCTCTTTTCTCAAAAAATGCCTTGTGACTCTGATTCATCTTTTCTTTTCTTTCCAGAGCTTCTTTCATACGGTTCTGATCCCGCTCTTCTTCTTCCTCTGCTGCCTGGATGGTTTTCTGGATTTCCCTGATCTGCTCTTCCTTTTCCAGAATGCTTTCTTTTCCTTCTTTTTCATTTTCCAGCAGGGTCGTTTTCTGTGCCTCCAGGCTTTCTTTTTCCTGGCGCACACGGCTGATGTTTTCCTGGATAAATCCTTGCCTGGAAGTCAGATTTGCAGCTTCAAGCTGATATCTTTCCAGCTTTCCGGAGATTTCTGTCTCCTGCTGCTTCTTCTTCTCCAGAATTTCCTGATCATTTGTAATCTGCTCTTCCAGCGCTTTTTCCTGGCTGGCGCTGGTTTCCAGTTCCAGATGGATGGAACTGCTGTTTTCCTCAATTTCTTGGGTTTGGCGCTCCAGCTCTTCTTTTTCTTTCTTCAGGCTTTCATATCCTGCTTTGATCTCCGCCTGTTTCCCTGACATGGAATTGAGGTTCATCTGCACTGTATTTTCTCTTAAATACTGCTCCTGCAGCTGTTCCTGTACCTTTGCCGCTTTATCCCGAAATCCATTTCTCTTACTGCGGTATTCTTCCACCAGCTTCTGCAGCTGTTCCATGTCACGCTTCAGGGCTTCTACGCTGTCCTCCAGCTCCTCGATCTCTCTTCGCCTTCCCAGCAGGTTGCTGTTATTCTTAAAAGCACCGCCAGTAAGGGAACCGCCGGGATTGAGAGATTCCCCTTCTATTGTAACCATACGGATCGTATACTGATATTTTTTCGCAATGGCGATTCCATGATCTATGTGGTCCACCACCAATGTCCTTCCCAGCAAATAGTTGGCAAGCCCTTCATATTCTGTCTCAACCTGCACCAGTTCACTGGCAATGCCGATCACGCCCGGTTCCTTTAAAGCAGCTGCATTTGTAAAAGTTTTTTTGTTCTTCATGCTGGTCAGCGGAAGGAAAGTTGCCCGTCCGTATCTGTTTTTTTTCAGGAACTCGATCATCTTCTTCGCGGTATTCTCATCGTCTGTTACAATATTCTGAATGCTTCCTCCCAGAGCTGTTTCAATAGCTGTTTCATAACTCTTTTCCACCTTGATCAGGTCTGCCACTACACCCCGGATGCCCGGCACACTTTTCTTCTGCTCCATGACTCGTCGGATACTGTTGCCGTATCCGTCATAACGCTCTGTAATATTCTTTAAGGATTCCAGCCTGGACGCCTCTCTGTGATAAGCAGTCTGACCGATTTCAAGCTTCTGGTTTCCCCTGG
Source organism: uncultured Blautia sp. (assembly GCA_944380235.1). Taxonomy (GTDB): domain Bacteria; phylum Bacillota; class Clostridia; order Lachnospirales; family Lachnospiraceae; genus Blautia. The sequence continues at coordinate 4,563 of CALWHD010000036.1, read as the reverse complement.
AGATCTCCGCCTGATATTTTTTTATCTGGTCTTCGCAGCGATTCCCCTCCCGCACCAGTTTTTCAATCTCCTGTGCAATTTCTTCCTTTTCAGCGGCATATTTTTTTCCGGAACTTTCTAATTCGGCTGCATCGCTTTTCAGACGCAGGTACTTCTGGTTCAGTTCCACCTTCCGTATAGATATCTGCTCCATCATGGTGTCATAACGCTGCAGTTTTCCTTTCGTGGAAGCACGGAGATTCAGGATTTCTATAATCTCATTCTTGCCGTTTTCCACTGCCTCTTCCAGCCGGTGGATCTCCATTGCAATATCTTTAAAAATATTCTGCGTTTCCTCCTGCTCTTTTCGATACTGAGAGAGGCGGGTATCCAGCTCCTGTTTTTCCTTCAAATATTCTTTTTCTTCTTCGTTTCTCTTCTCAAGATCCGCCTCCACAGACGAAAAACGTTCCTGATAATGGGCTTCATTCTGCCGGACAGAGTGGATCTGCTCTTTTAAAATGTTGATCTGTCCCTCAAGATTCTGTTTCTGCAGCGCCTTCTGGGTAGCTTCCTCTCGCACTTTCTGGATCTCAGCCTCCAGCTGTTCCAGCTCTGTTTCCAGCTTCTCATACTCTGTTCTGGTGGTATCAAAATCTTTTGCAGTTTCCTCCAGATCCTCCTGGGCGATTCTGTATTTTTCCTCCACCTCTTTTAGTTGTGTACGGATACGGTTCATTTCCGTGAGGAACATCTGGATATCCAGCTCTTTTAACCGTTCTTTTTTCTTCAAATAAATCTTTGCAGTCTCCGACTGCTTTTCAAGGGGTGCCAGCTGTCTGGAAAGTTCTGACAGAATATCTTTTACCCTGGTAAGATTCTGCTGTTCTTCTTCCAGTTTCTTTACCGCTGTATTCTTTCTCCGCTTGAACTTTACGATTCCTGCAGCTTCATCAAAGAGTTCTCTCCTCTCTTCCGGTCTGCCGCTTAAGATCTTATCAATCTGTCCCTGACCGATGATAGAATAGCCTTCCTTTCCGATACCTGTGTCATAAAACAGTTCATGCACATCTTTTAATCTGCAGGAAGTTCCATTTAACAAATATTCACTCTCTCCGGAACGGTACAGCCGCCTTGCTACAGTAACCTCCTCATAATCAATGGGAAGTTTATGATCGCTGTTATCCAGAGTAATTGCCACATAGGCGAACCCGAGAGGTTTTCTGGTCTCTGTTCCTGAAAAAATAACATCCTGCATATTTCCGCCCCGAAGCTGCTTGGCACTCTGTTCTCCCAGAACCCAGCGCACTGCATCGCCTACATTGCTTTTTCCACTTCCGTTTGGCCCTACGATGGCTGTAATCCCGTTATGAAATTCAAATGTAATTTTATTTGCAAAAGATTTAAATCCCTGCACGTCAATACTTTTCAGATACATATGTCACCTTTTTCATTTTTCAGCTTCTTGATCGCGCAGAAGGCTGCCTGCTGCTCTGCTGCTTTTTTTGTATGTCCGCAGCCTTCACCCAGTACTTCTTTTCCCAGAACCGCTTCTACATAAAAAGATTTATTATGATCAGGCCCTTCTTCTTTTACCAGTACATAGCGGACATCTTCCTCGAATTTCCCCTGGATAATCTCCTGGAGTGTAGTCTTGCTATCATAAAAGAGCTGCTTATTCTCAATATCATTTAAAATAAACCTGTGAATAAACTCTTTTGCATTAGCAAAACCACCATCCAGATAAATGGCACCGATCAAAGCCTCCATGGCATCTGATACAATAGAATCTCTTCTTCTTCCGCCAGTGCTCTCTTCTCCTTTTCCTAACAGGAGATAGTCTCCCAGAGGGATTTCCCTGGCACATAAGGCAAGAGTCGGCTCACAGACAAGACTTGCCCTCTTTTTCGTCAGTTCTCCTTCCGGCAGGTCCGTATAACGGTGAAATAAAAATTCACTGGAAGTCAGTTCCAGCACCGCATCTCCTAAAAATTCCAGGCGTTCATTGTTTCCCTCATAGGCGATATGGTGCTCATTCGCATAAGAGCTGTGAATCATAGCATGTATGAGTAAATCAAAGTTTTCGAATTTATAGCCGATCTTTTTCTCCAATTCCAAAAATTTTTTTGTATTCTTCATATTCTCCCTTTCTCCCGCATGAAAAATGCCTTCAAACCGCCGTACTGGCCGATTTGAAGACATTTTCACAATCACTAGCCAATTAACCGTTTAATCAATTCTACTGCGTCTCCTACAGATTCCAGCTGTTCCACCTCTTCTGTGGGAACTTCGATATCAAACTCTTCTTCAATCCCCATCATAATTTGGAAAACATCCAGAGAATCTGCTCCCAAGTCATCTACAAATGTGGTCTCCGGCGTCACTTCCTCTGTATCCACATTTAAAACCTCCGCGATTATCTTCTGTAATTTTTCCAATTCCATGGAATCCCCTCCTTATTGCTCCTTTTTTTCTTCTGAGACAGTGAGATTCTCACCGATCCGCTCGCTGATCCTCTGTTCCTTAAAGGAAATACACTGAATGATGGAGTTTTTAAACTCTGTCTCCTTTGAATTTCCGTGGCATTTTACCACAAGCCCTTTCAATCCCAGCAAAGGAGCACCGCCGTACTGACTGGCATCAAAACTTTTTAAAGTTTTTTTCAGTGCCGGTTTTACAAGAAGCGCTCCTATTTTACTCCTTGCAGAAGACATCATGCCTCCCTTGATCTTTGAGAGCAGGGTAGCTCCCAGCCCTTCATACAGCTTCAAAATCACGTTTCCCACAAAGGCTTCCGTAACAATCACATCAGCTGCCCCCGAAGGGATTTCTCTGGCTTCAATGCTTCCGATAAAATTGATATCCCTGCACTCTTTCAATAGGGGATAGGTCTCTTTGACAAGGGCATTTCCCTTTTCTTCCTCCACACCAATGTTCACAATACCCACTCTGGGGTTTTTCACTCCTACCACGTGTTCCATATAGATAGATCCCATGCGGGCAAACTGGACCAGATGGGAGGCTCTGGCATCTACATTGGCTCCACAGTCAATAAGAAGGGATACCCCTTCTTTGGTAGGAATCAGAGGGGCAAGAGGCGCCCTCTCCACGCCTTTGATCCTTCCTACAATAGTAGTGCCCCCTACCAGGATCGCTCCGGAACTTCCGGCTGACACAAAGGCGTCTGCCTCTCCTTTTCTCACCATCTTCATTCCCACCACAATGGAGGAGTCTTTCTTAGAGCGGATTGCCGCCACTGGCGGTTCTCCGGTCTCGATCACTTCACTTGCAGGGATGATCTGAATTCTTTCCTTGGGATAAGAACAGGCAGCCAGCTCCTTTTCAAGGATCTCCTGTTTTCCCACTAAAAGAACCTGTACATTTTCCTTTTCTGAAACAGCGGCCACTGAGCCTTTGACGGCTTCCTGAGGAGCATAATCTCCTCCCATGGCGTCCACTGCTACTTTAATCATGTTCTCCATTTTCTGCCTCCTGTTATATCTATCACTGATTGTACTGGAAATCAGCAAAAAATGCAAGGATTCTCCGAAGAGAATCCCTGAAATCTAATCTGTATTCTGTTTTTCTGCCTTATTGGGCTGCTTTGGTATCCTCTGTTTTGGTATTCTCTGACTTGGTATTTTCTGACTCAGACCCCTGATCAGTGCTGTCTGAGGTATTTTCCTCAGACTTGCTCTCTTCTTCTGAATTCTGATCCTGGGACTCTGCATCGTCCGCAGATACCACGATCTCCGCAGTCTCACTGGTCACTCCATTGGTAGACTGTTCTATCGTACTGGTCGCAACCACATAGTAATACATGGTCCCCTCTTTATTGGTAGGCGGTGTATATGTACTCTCTGTGGCGCCCTCGATCAGAGTTCCGCCTCCGTTCGTATTTGTCTGGCTGCTGTACCACTGATAGGTAATCTTTCCGCTGTCTGAAGTTTTTGCCTCCACCTTCAGCGGCTCTGCCTTTTCACCTTTTTTATAAGTTGCAGATCCGCTTAAGTTGGTAGTAAATTCAGGTTTTGCAACCTCCACTTCAGGCACTGTTTCTTCTTCTGTCTCCTGTTCCGTCTGGTCCTGTTCTTTCAGATTGGTCTTCTCCAGAACAGTATCCACCACTTCGCCTCCTTTTTCGCATCCTGTCACGGCAAATGTAAGACAGACGGCTGCTGCTAAAACAAACCCTTTTTTTAACCATTTATATTTCACTGCTTATCCTCCTTTATGTAACTTCAAGTTTTAAAGCATTCCCTCATATACTTATTCAATATATTAACGTATTTTTTCATAATCCGCAAGTTTTTCCTGCATTTTATTACAAAAATATTACTTTTTGTGTCATCTCCCGACAGATAAATTTGCCGTCCACGAAAAAAGTCCTGCGGGGGATAACCCGCAGGACCGGATGTTTTGCTTTTTATGCTTCTTCCATGCTGATGACTTCTTTCTTATTGTAAGAGCCACAAGCTTTGCATACTCTGTGAGGCATCATTAAAGCGCCGCACTTGCTGCATTTTACTAAGTTGGGAGCAGACATTTTCCAGTTTGCTCTTCTTTTATCTCTTCTTGCTTTAG
>CALWHD010000035.1 GCA_944380235.1 uncultured Blautia sp. | reverse complement strand
CCAGCATATCGGTATATTTTCTGTTCATGCTGTCCTCTATGTCTGCTGTCCGCTGTTTCTCTGCTGCCAGGAGCTTCTGATAATCCTTCTCGATCATTCCTGCTGCCTTTGGCAGAAACTTTATTTCCTCTGCTTCTCTGTCCAGGAATTCTTTTAAAATCTTATGTTTTTTTCTGAAATCCAAATAATCCGGGACAAAAATCAGCCCTCCCCAGAAAATAACAAGTAAAGTTCCATAGGATCTTAGCAGTCATCACTGCATAATCAAAGGGTTTTGCAATAAAATCATCGCCGCCCATCTGGATTGCCATGACAATATTCATATTATCAGAAGCGGAAGAAATAAAAATCACCGGAACACTGGAAACTTTTCTGATTTCCTGGCACCAGTAATGTCCGTTGTAGAAAGGGAGGAAAATATCCAAAAGTACCAGATGAGGTCTGTACCGGGTAAATTCGTCCATCACATTCCGGAAATCCTCTGCACACCTTGCCTCCAGATTCCAGGACTCCACCTACTTTTTGATTCCCCTGGCAATGGCTTCCTCATCTTCTACGATCAAAACACGATACATAAGTTTTCCCTCCCGGTCCTATTCTTTTTTTCTGGCGCACAGGGAAAACATCGGTGTGGGATTATAAAATTCATCTTTCTCCAGATAAATCCTCCTGCTTAATCCCAGATCAATGGAAAGCTCTTCAAATCCCAGATTTCCCAAAGTCTCCACGTCCCAGGCAGGTCTTACATAACTGCTGATAGGAAGCTGCCGCTTGATCTCCTCGCATTCCCTCATCATATCCATCCCCACCTTGTTATGTGTATGATTTTCCGGCAGATGGGACGTATCAGAAAAGTCACTTGCCCCATAATTGGCGTCAAAATTCAGAAGAATCCCATGGGATTTCAGCACACGCTTCCATTCGCTGTAGGCGCGTTTTGCGTCCGGCAAGGTCCAGGTCAGATTTCTGGAGATCACCGCATCAAAGGTATTGTCCGGGAAATCCAGATTTTCTGCATCCATAATTTTAAAAGTGCAGTCTGCCTGCTCTTCTTTTGCCAGTTCCCTTGCTCTTTTTATCATATCCGGTGTCAGATCGGTTCCCACTGCCTCATGTCCCTGCTTTGCCAGCAGGATGGTAAAGAAACCGGATCCGCATCCTACATCCAGAATCTTGAGCTTCTTTCCCTGGGGCAGATTCTTTTTGATTTCCAAAAGCCATCTCTCTGCCATGGAACTGTGGAGTTCTGCCCTTTTCTGAGTCTGAAAGCTGCCGCTTCTCTTACTCCAGTATCCTGTGATCCTTTCTTTTCTGTTATCCTCATTTCTGGAAATTCTTCCATAGGCAATCATGGGACCGCCTTCCAGCACCTGCAGGCTTCCTGTCTGAAACAGGATCACTCCGTCATACTCCGCCCGGCATACTTCCAGTATGTTTCCATGATAATCTTTTACAAGACCCAGGACCTCGCCTTTTCGGATCATATCTCCGGGAATTTTATACGGATACCAGAGTCCTGCGAAAGATGCTCCCTGATAGCTCACATCCTTCACCTCTAAAGGATAGTAATTCCGATAATCTTTTTGTCCCAGGTAAACACCCAGATGACAGAGGATATTTCTCACATCTCTCCTTGTAGAATGGGTTTCCTCCTGGTTCCAGCTGCCCATGCCGCCCCTCTCGATCAAAATACTGGGGATTCCCAGGGTGGCCGCATAATTATAGCTTCCTCCCATTGCCACTGCAGATCGTACCATATAAGGAACATCCGCCTGTTCCGCCATCTCTCTGGCAGTATCCACTACTTTTTTGTCAGCAATTCCCGCATAATACACATAGGGTGTAAGCCGTTCATAGCTGTCTCCGCTGTGAAGATCAATATAATAGTCTGCCAGGGAAAAGAGATCTTTTTCTATGGCATAGGCAAGACGTTCTGTCTGTGTTCCGTCTTCTTTTCCCGGGAATACCCGGTTCAGATCCACACCATCCTGATACCCTTCGCTTCCGCTGCGTTTTTCAAATGCTTCTCTGTTCACTGTTTTTACGATCAGAACGGTTCCCGCCACTTTTTCAATTTTCAGCCTTTCTGCCAGTTCTACTGCAGACTGGATTCCCACATACTCTTCTGCATGAACACCTGCTGTGATCAAAACCGTTTTTCCCGGCTTCTTTCCATTTAATACCGTTGCGGGAAGCTGGAATTCTCCTTTTCCGATGGTAATCCATCCGCTCTTTTTTTCTCCAGGCTCTGCTGTAAATTCTCCCAGTCTGAATGTCATGTTTTTACTCATATATTTAACCTGTCCTTGCTTTGCATTTTTGTATATTACCTGAGTCAGTTTATCAAATTTCCGGCAGTGCTACAACCCCAGTGGGGGGATAGAAAACCAGAGAAGAGAAAAAGAGCAGCAGGCATCAAAATCATTTTTTCTTCTGATTTTCTGCCTCATATCTGCTCTTTTATCGTTCCTCTTTTTTCTTATCCGATCTCTATTTCATAATAGAAATATCCGTCGTCTTCGCACCACATAGGAAAATTAGTTCCCCATTTGTTGTTATACAGACAATAGGAAAATCCTTTTGTCATATCCGGAAGCTGACAGCAGCCGCCGTAAAGCCTTCTCCCTCCTGTGCTGACCAGCGGGCTGTCCTGATTTTTAATTTCAATCATACCGTCCGCTCCATCATAACAGAGTGCCTCTGTGCAGTGCTGCCTCCTGTTTCCTCCCCGGACCACGTCCAGAGGTGAAACCAATTCGCCGATTTTTTTCATATTCCACCGACATGGATTCTCCACATCAAGGCATACATCAAACCAAAGGGCTTCCGGCATCTTATTGGCGTCTTTTTTCCTCCAGATCAGCTCACAGGTAATCTTTGAGCCAAAAGTATAGCAGATCTCTGCCTCTCTCGGGCAGCCGTATTCTTTTGCTGCCTTTGGATTTCCTGCAAGAAGAATTTTCAGCACATTGCCGCTGCATACCATTTCTCTTACTGTAAACGGATAATTTTTATGCTCCAGTTCTTCTACTGTCTCAAGTCCTGGTTTAGAAAAATCTGCTTCTGACCAGATCTCATTTTCTTTAAATTTGTGATTATACTGAAGAAATTCTCTCTGACAGTCTTCTGCCGTATAGGTCACGTAAGAGAAACGTCCAAAGCCGCCGGATTCTACCAGTTTCCTTCCTTCTTTTTCCAGATATACCAATGTTCCATGGGAATCTGCCATTACTTTCCACCCACCAATTTCCATCTCTTCCATAGGAAATACCCTGGTGCCGGAAAGTATGCTCTCCTGCTGTCTCTTTCTGATCTCTTCAAAAAGGTTCTCTGCTTCTTGTCTCAAAGTCTTCGGCAGGCTTTTTACTGCATCCTCAATATACACTCTCTGCTCCTCACAGGCATCTTCAAATTTTTTGTAGCTTCCCTGAAAATCCTTTGTTCCTTTTTCTCTCTCGATGGCACAAAGAAGTCCGGTATTCTTTTCCAAAAATGCCTCCGTATTCACAGTATCTATTTTTCTGGCACGCTGAAAATCTTCTTTTCTCCAGTTCTCAAAATCAAAGAGAAATTTCTTATAATCAACACCCCAGGTATGCTCGCATACCATAAGCAGATTTTCCATAAATTCATGATATTCTCTGCTGGTCCTATCCAGTTTTCCTGCTTTCAGCCATTCTTCTTTCAGCCCAAGAAGGCGTTTCAGTTTCATCACTTTCACAGGATCTGTGGCAGCTCCATGAATCCAGCTGTCTCCGATTTCCTCGGTAACCACAGGGAGGTTCTCTCTGCATTCCCATGCTCTCATTCCATAGGCATTCAGATCCCCTGCCTCTATTACCGCGCCGGGATATTTTTTTTCCAGCTCTTCCAGATTTTTCAAAACATATTCCTTGTCAGGCACTCCTTTATTGTCTCCGGTAAAGGCAAATTCCAGTACCTCTTCCATTCCTTCAATATAGCAGGTTTCCCCGTATTCAGAGGAATACTGGACTAAAATCTCTCCCTTGTCTGTCTTCCATAAAAAGCTCTGGGGCACCTCCGGATTCATGGAAGAACCATTTACGCCGATGTGAAGATACTTCTTTCCATGGGCATTCATTGGTCCTATGACGGCCCTTGTATGCCCCGGCACATCAGTCAGCTTTGCAGCCACGGTCTGTCTGTGAAATCTCCGGTCCAGTCTGTCAGAATATTCCAGATCAAAATTCAGCAGTTCCTGATCCATAAGTTCTGTGTGGGTAGTAAATGCAAGACCATGCCAGGAAATATCTCCTCTTTCAATTGCCTCACAAAGTGCCCGGCTTTCTTTTTCACCTGCAGTCTTCAGATACTGCTCAATCAGAAAAGCTCCTGTTGTCCACACAAACCTTTTCCTGCCTTCACAATTTAGTTCCTCTGCAAGCCGTATCGCCTCAGGAATATGTTTTTCCATGTATTGCCTTAAGATTTCTTTTGGCGCATTGGTAAACCCCATATCGAAATGTGTCATAAATACTACATATACTTTTTTTATCTTATTTGTGTCCCAATCCATTTTTGTTTCCCTTCTGCATTTTCCATTTTTATGGCAAATATAATGTTTGTGAATTATCCTGTATACTTTCTATATCTCCAATTTCAGTTTCTCAGTTATTCTATATACCAGGGATTGGATACAAATACCAGAGATTCTTCCTTTCCCCCAAACATTCTGCGCCGGATCTCTACCCTGAAGTATCCTTTTTTCTCCATCTTTCTTTTGATTGTCTGCGTCTGGCCTTCACATACTATTTTTTCTGTGGAACCGTTCTGAATCATCAACAGATTATCCCCTTCTTTTAATCCGGTAAATTCCATCTCCAGCCAGGTACCTGCCTTCACTGTATCTCCCGGCAGTATTTCATCTGTGGGAACTTTCAAAAGAGGTCCCTGAGGAGACAGTGTAATAAAGCTGTGTCCTTTTTTCAGTCCTCTCAAAAGTTCTCCGGCTTCCGCAGATTCTGCGAAAATACAGGTGCAGGGCATTGCCGGCATCCTTCCCGGTTCCAGGCTGTGGAAATCGCTGCCTCCTGTCACAGCAATTTTCTGTCCCTGGTTCAGCTGTTCATCCCACCATTTTAAGCATTTTTCATTAGCCTGCGGCATAAGAGCTCCGTTCCATACCTCAATCAGATCCCAGGGCAGAGAATCCATCCCCCATTTCCATCCGCAGTAAGGGCAGAAGGGATGGTTGAGAACGATCAGCGCCTCTCTTTCCTTTGCTTGTCTGAAAATTGCCTCTGTCTCCTCTTTAGAATTGGAAATAAAATTCCAGAACGCCCGCTCTTTTCCCAGCATTCCCGCATGTCCTTTGTAGGTTGTCCACTCTACTCCCGGAATCAGAGTCACTTTTCCCTCTGCGGGAAGTCTGAGATTCTGAGCATAATTATTGTGATCGGTCAGAATCAGATAATCCAGACCTTCTTTTTCTGCCAGCAATTTCAGCTCCTCCGCGGTCATATTCCCGTCGGAGGCACAGGAATGAATGTGTGTATCTCCCTTAAAAACCCGAAGAGACTTCATGTAAAACTTTACCTTGCAGTCAACCTGTACTCCCTGAGAACAGATTTTATATGCTCCAAGAAGCACCTGCCACTGTCCGGGTCTTACCGGAACGCAGACAAAACCACTGGAGCTGTTCTTAGGTGAAATCTGTATGCAGCTGCGGTTAGAGCCTGACCAGCCTATAAATTCTCCGCTTTCCCCTGCTATTCCAAAATCTACAATATTTTCATCCTTGTCATAAAAGTAAGAAATTTCCATGGACTCAACATGCTCCGGAACCTGGAAATTTACAGAGAGATATTGTCCCTCTTCTTCTTTTTTTATAAATCGCTGAAATTCTATTTCCATTTGTCCATCCTCCGTAACTATTCTTTCACAGCCCCCATCTGGATTCCTTCCAGAAGAAATCTCTGTGCGAAAATATAAATCAGCAGCAGCGGAACTGTGGATACTACGATAGCTGCCATGATCGCATTATCTGGTACAGCCATTGTACCAGACGTGGAATCTACAGACAATATCATCTGTTTCAGCATCAAAGGCAGTGTATACTTTGACTCATCTGTGATCAAAGTTGCCGGAAGCATGATGCTGTTCCACCTTGCCACGTATTCCATAAAAAAGATTGTCGCCATACCAGGCAGAGACACGGGCAGATATACCCTTAAAAAGATTTTCAGTTCACCGGCTCCGTCCATTCTTGCAGATTCTGCAAGAGAGTAGGGAACTGTCTCAAAATAATTTCTCATCATCAAAATACTGAATCCGGATATAAGACCGTTCAAAATCAGTCCCTGATAGCTGTTCAGCAGATTCAGCTGCTTATTTAACTGGTACACTGAAATCAGCGTCAAGTCTCCCGGTATCATCATGGTAATCATAATGAAAGAGGAAAGAATTCCTCGAAAAGGAAGATCTCTCTGAATCAGTACATAACCGGCAAGAGATGCCAGTATAACCTGGATAACAGTGCCCAAGGTTGTAACAAACAGGGAATTGAGGAAAGGAACTGCCATTTTGGTTACTTCAAAAACATATTTAAAACCTTCCAGACTGAAACTGTTCCACCAAAGCTTAATGCCGCTCTGACTGGAGTCCAGTGCAGTCGAAGTCGATACTACCAGAACATTCCACATGGGCAGGAACATCAGAAGAAAAATGACTGCTGTCAGAATATAAAAGAGAACTGCCCAGCCTCCTGTTAACCTGTTGTTTATTTTCACTCTTTTTTTCATAATCCCCGCCCCCTTTTAATCATAAATATCTTCATATCTTAACAGTTTTTTTACAATGGTGGTTATGATTAATGTGGCAATCAATACAATGGTTGCTGCAGCTGTGGCAGTTCCCACATTGAACTGAATAATTCCTTCCTCGTAAATCAGTACCAGCAAGTTCTTTACCTTATCGCTGATGGCTGCATTCATCATAACAAAAATCTGGTCAAAGTTTCTCAGAACTCCCATAACAGACAGAACCGTCACTACTTTCATAGTCGGTTTGATCATAGGAAGAGTGATGCGGAAAATCTGCTGGATTCTGGTTGCTCCGTCCATTCTTGCGGATTCATAAAGGGATCCGTCAATCCCTACAATCGCGGCCATAAACAGCGCCGCAAAATATCCCGCTCCTTTCCATGCACCGGTAAAGATCATGATCATTCTTGCAAAAGATTCCTCAGACATAAATACAATAGGTGAATAATCCATCCCCTGAAGCAATTCCAGAAACCCATTGACCATTCCTGTCGGTGACAGTATGGTAATCCAGAGACCGCCCACTACTGACCAGGATAGCAGATATGGGATATAGGTCACTGTCTGAAAAAAGGATTTCAGTACTTTTGTTCGGATTTCATTTAAGAGGACTGCGATCAACAGTCCCCATACAAACTGAAGCACAAAAGTGCCGCATCCCACAATCAGACTGTTTACAAAAGCCTGACTATATTGGGAATCCTGAAAGATTTCCATGTAATTAGCCAATCCTACGAACTGGGAACCGCCCAGCAGTTTTACTTCCTGAAAGCTTTTCACTATGCCCAGAATCAGAGGATAATAAGAAAACACAAGAAAATAAATCAATACAGGAATCATTAGGATATAAATCTGACGGTATCTTTTTACCTTCTGCCACAGTTTCCCGTTCATACATTACACCTCTTTCTTCTATCTGTCTGTCACACCGCGTTCTACCAGCTCCTGGCGCATTCCCTCCAGACCTTCTGATGTGGAAACTTCACCTTTGATTATTTTGATGCCCCATTTTCCTACAATTTCTTTGTAATCTGTTTCATTTGGGATGATCTCGTTAATAGTAGCATATTCTCCGTAGCTCAGCGCTTCCTCCACACCTCTTGCATATGGGAATAACGGCTCATAATCTTTGTAGATCGGGAATGGTGCTCCATGGTCCTGGCCATGCTGCTTTCCTGTCTCTGTCAATTCATAGCTGCCTTCTTCTCCTGTATAATCATGTCCTTCCATACCTGCTGACAGGAGATTTCCGCCTTCCTGTGTAGCAAAATACTCCAGAACCTTGATTGCCCCGTCCGGATTTTCTGCATTGGCCGGTACTGCAAACAGGCTGGCAGAACCTTTACCCAGCATATAATCTCCGTCTGGTGTCTGAAGACCCGGAAGAGATACAATCTCATACTCTTCAGCAGGGATTCCTGCTGCCTCTGCATTTGAATTATGTAAACCTACCCATGCAACCCAATCTGCTGTTACTGCTGTTTTCTGAGAGGATGCTCCCATCTTATCTCTCATGTCTTTTGTCTTATCTACAAATGCCGCCGGATCCATTAAGCCCTCATCATACAGTTTCTTAAACCATTCCCAGACAACAGCGGCTTCATCTTCTGCAAAAGGTGCGTATTTTTCTCCATTTTCATCTGTCACTACACCCTCTTTCAGACCTGCTGCTGCAAACCATGGCTGCAAATCCCAGGTTTCGGAAAGTACTGTGTCAAAAGGATAGAAATCCGGATCAGGATTGCTTTCTTTCAGTTTTTTGAACACTTCGTAATAGCCGTCCATGGTTGGTTCTATAGATTTATAATCAATTCCCGCTTTTTTCAGCAGTGTATTATTCAGCGCTACCACTCTGTGTACTTCTTTTTTGTTAAATCCTGCGAAAACCTTTCCGTCAATAGTAATGTCTTCCCATTCCTGAGCGTCAATGTTATTAGAAAGAATTTCGGATTCCTTTACCCTGTCCGTAATATCCATAAGCGCATCCTGCTCAATCAAGCTCTTATACTGGCTTGCACTCACATAGATCAGGTCGTATTTTTCTCCTCCGCTTAATTTCTGCATCAGAACCTGATCGTAATCAGATGCCGGCTTTTCAATTTCTACATCCAGCCCCACTGCTTCGGACAGTGCATCCTCAAACAGCTTCATTTCTTCATCATCTTTTCCTCCGGTAACAGATGCCATTATCTTCACTGTTCCGCTGTTCTCCTGACTCCCTCCGTCTGCCTTCTGCTCTGTCTCTCCGCCGCCGCAGCCTGCTAAAGACAGTGCAACTGTGGCTGATAACACTGTGCTGATCACTTTCATCATTTGTTTTCTCTTCATAACTTTTTCCTTTCTAAAAATATATTTTTTATTTCTTTTTATATTTTATATCATATACTATATTTTATTTCTTGTAAAGTACGTTTATATATATTTTACATAATTTTAAACTGGTTTTCCCCTGCTTTCTGGGCAATATTGTATCTTTTCCATTATTTAACCTATATTTTACATACATCTCACCTATTTCTTCCTATATTTATCTTTTATTGTTATATATTTTACCAGTAAAAATCTTTTTCCAAAAATAATAGACGGCACGCACTGCGAGCCGTCTATTATTATAAGTAAAGCTAATCTATTTTTCACAGGGAGTCTCTGAAAATCCCCTCCACCAGATAATTTCCCTGGCGGTATTCCTTTTCCCCCTGAATCTTCTGAATCAATAATTTCATTGCTTTCTTCGCAATTTCTTTTTCATTCTGTCTTACATGAGTAAAATAATCGCCGGAAGAAGAAAGATAGTCTTCATCAATGCATCCTGCTAAAATCCCCCTCTCCCCGAGTTTATCCCTCAGCTTTCCCATACACCTGGCGATTCCGTATTCAGCACATATAATTCCATCCAGTTCCTGATTTTCATCCAGATATTCTTCAATCTGCCGGATCCATAAATGATTGATCTGCTCAGAAAAAATTTCCGTCATTTTTTCCTCTGAAGTCAGACGGCACTGTTTCATCCGTTCCAGTTTCAGCCTGTCTATGGCTTTAAAAAACCCCTTTGTTCTTTCGATGACAGAAGAAGTGCCGTTCTCTTCTGTACAGATAAATCCAATATGTTTTCTGCCCTTTTCCGCCAGATATCTTACCAGAGTATCCATTGCTTTATAATTATCCGTCCTTACAGAAGAAACAGGTACCCCTTCCATCTGCTTATCCAAAAGAACTACAGGCAGCCCTTCAATAATCAGTTTCAGCAAATCCACGTTATAATATGTCCCATGGCAGGGCATGATCACCATGCCAAGAACCTTTTCCTGTTTTAAAAAATCAATTTCTTCTGTCTCTTTTACCCTATCACCATAAGAAAACCGGATCAAAATCTTATATCCTGCTTCTTCTGCACACTTATCCAGCATATACAGAAGATCCAGACCAAAACAGGAAGAAATATGCTCCAGAACTACACCGATTTTTCCTCTATATGTTTTTTCAGAAATATCCTGTTCTTTTGCTGTTTCTTCTATTTTTTTCCTGCTCCCGGACTCAGGCACATGAATAAAGCTGCCTTTTCCTTTTACTCTGACTAGATATCCCCTCTCTTTTAATCTGTTCAGTGCATGTGTGATCGTAATCGTGCTGACACCATATTCCTTTGCCAGTACTTCCCCCGGAGGAAGGCATTCCCCCTGCTGCAGTTCTCCCTTCCGGATCCGTTCCTCTATTTCCTCTGAAATCTGCATATACAAATATTGATTCTTTTTCATTTTACACCTCATTTTTAAGCTGTTAGCCTTACCTTATTTCATATAATAAATTATATAATACAGACTCCAAACCTTCAAGAAAAATATATTTTATTCTACCAAAAAGAAAGGGAGTACCTGAATGGTACTCCCTGATCCCAGCTCCGGATCTGCCTCTGGCAGGATTATCTGTAAATAATATCTTCTCTGCTTGGTCCGTTGGAAATCATAGTAATCGGGAATCCGATTTTTTCCTCTACAAACTCGATATATTTACGGCAGTTTTCCGGTAAATCCTCATATTTTTTGATTCCGCGGATTTCACACTTCCAACCCGGCAGGACTTCGATCACTGGTTTTGCCTTTTCCAGAAGATGTGTTGTTGGGAATTCTGTGGTGATCTGGCCATCAATGTCATAAGCTACGCATACCGGAATCTCATCCAGATAACCCAATACGTCAAGAACTGTAAAAGCAACGTCTGTAGTCCCCTGCATACGGCATCCATATTTGGAAGCCACACAGTCGAACCATCCCATACGTCTCGGACGTCCTGTGGTAGCGCCGTACTCTCCGCCGTCACCGCCTCTGCGTCTTAATTCATCTGCCTCCTCGCCGAAAATTTCAGAGACAAAAGCGCCTGCTCCCACTGCACTGGAGTAAGCTTTGCACACAGTGATGATCTTCTTGATCTCATACGGCGGAATACCTGCTCCCACTGCGCCGTATGCGGCCAGGGTGGAAGAAGATGTTACCATAGGATAGATACCGTGATCCGGATCTTTTAAGGAACCTAACTGTCCCTCTAAAAGCACTTCCTTGCCTTCTTTTAATGCATTCCACAGATAGAGAGAAACATCGCACACATATGGCGCCACCATTTCTCTGTACTGCTTCAGTTCTTCCATAATGTCATCCGGATTTAAGAGCGGTTTGTGATACAAATGCTCCAATGTTACATTTTTCGTTTCGCAGACACGCACTACTTTTTCTCTCAGTTCTTTTTCATCTTCAAATAATTCACTTACCTGAAAACCGATCTTAGCATATTTATCAGAATAAAACGGTGCGATTCCTGATTTTGTGGATCCGAAGGATTTTCCCGCAAGGCGTTCCTCCTCGTATTCATCAAATTTGATGTGGTAGGACATAACCATCTGAGCGCGGTCAGAAACCTTGATCTTGGGCATGGGTACGCCTTTTTCCACAATCGACTGAATCTCTTTAAACATTACCGGGATATTTAACGCCACACCATTTCCGATCACACTGGTGGTATGGTCATAGAACACACCGGAAGGAAGGGTATGGAGCGCAAATTTTCCATAATTGTTTACAATGGTATGACCTGCATTGGCACCGCCCTGGAATCTTACGATAATGTCTGATTCCTGTGCAAGCATATCGGTGATCTTACCTTTCCCTTCATCTCCCCAGTTTGCCCCTACTACTGCTTTTACCATTTCAAATTCCTCCTGTAATTCCAATTCTTTCAACGACAGGCGGCAACTCAGCCTGCCGCGCATTGTCCCTAAGTATCATACTACATTTTCAGCCAGAAATAAAGACAAAAAGTGAAAAAACTCTATATTCTGCAGAAAAGTTCCCAAAGAAAAGGGCAGCCCCAGTTTCCCTGAAGCCACCCTTTCTATCCGATAGGTTCGTCAGTTTTCTATGTTTTCAAAATGTACCACTGTCTTATACAAAGCCTTTTCCTCCAGCAGATCGTGAAATTCCATACTTTCCCCTTATCTTTCCACTTCTCTCCTGCGGAAAATGATAAACAGAACTGCACTGACTCCCATTAAAACAGGATAAAACAGGTACGGCATGATCTCAACCGGAGAAATCGCCGCCATCCCTGCCGCTGTGAGAAGCTGCGCTCCGTACGGGATCAGTCCCTGCCCCACAGAGGCAAAAATATCCAGAAGAGATGCGCTCCTCCTGGGTGACACGCCAAATTCATCACTGATTTCCTTGGCAATAGGTCCTGCCATAACAATGGCTACCGTATTGTTTGCCGTACAGCAGTCTACCAGAAGAACCAGAAGAGAAATACCAAATTCTCCTCCTCTTTCTCCGCTGATCCTCTTCTTGATAAGGTTCAGAATAAACTCAATACCGCCGTACTCCTTCACAAGGGCAACAATGGCAGCAACGATAATAGAAATCACAGTAATGTCATACATACTGGTGATACCATCCCCCATCTTCTGAAACAGCTCTCCAAACGCAAATGCACCTGTTCCCACGCCCACTGCCGCGGATAAGATTGTTCCGGCGATCAAAATGATAAATACGTTGATTCCAATTAATGCACCGATGAGTACTACCAGGTAAGGAACCACCTTAATCACCTCATAGCTTAAATCACCTTCAATCTTACCGGAATTTCCTCTGGCAATGACAAAGAACAGTACAGCTGTAATAATCGCTGCGGGAAGAACAATAAGAAAATTCTCTTTAAATTTATCTTTCATATCACATCCCTGGGTTCTCACTGCTGCAATGGTGGTATCCGAGATCATGGATAAATTGTCCCCGAACATAGCGCCGCAGACAATGGCTCCCATACAGATAGGCATGGCGATTCCTGTCTTCTCCGCGATTCCCACCCCAATGGGCGCCATGGCTGTGATGGTTCCTACAGAAGTTCCCATAGAAACCGAAATAAAGCAGCCAATAACAAACAGTCCCACTACGGCAATGGAGGACGGCATAATGGAAAGTCCCAGGTTAACTGTACTCTCTACACCTCCTGCTGCCTGGATTGTTCCTGAAAACGCTCCGGCTGCCAGGAAGATCAGACACATCGTGACAATATTTTCCTCCCCGATCCCTTTTGAGATAATTGTGATCTTGTCATTAAACCGCACCCGTCTGTTCTGGGCAAAAGCCACAGCCAGTGCAATAAGAAATCCCACAATTGCCGGCATGGTATAGAAGTCTCTGGACAAGACTCCCGCACCGATAAAGATTACCAGAAACACTCCGATCGGTAAAAGTGCTTTGGGATTTCCTCCTTTTTTCTGATACATGATATCCCTCCTTCTTTCTGCAATATCTTCTGTATTTGACAGGCAGGTCCGCCCAGCGTCCTGCTCTGCTGTATGCCTTATATAAGGCAAAAACGGAGGCGGACAATACCGCCTCCGGATACGTTATTACTGTCTATCTTGTTTTATACATTAATTTCTGCTGTCATTCCCAGAACATCTTTGTTGGCTTCCAGTATTGGATTGATCACATTTTTCAGGAAAGCATCTACCTGAACAGCTGCTCTTCCTGTATATTTTGCAGGATCCATAGTCTTCTCCAGATCTTCCAGACTCATGTTAAATGCCGGATCTGCCGCGATCAGCTCCAGAAGGTTATTTTCTCTTCCTTCCACTTTCACATTCTTTCCTGCTTCCATGGATAACTCACGGATTCTCTCATGAAGCTCCTGACGGTCGCCTCCCGCTTTTACAGCGTCCATCATAATATTTTCTGTTGCCATAAACGGCAGTTCGCTTCTTAAGCGTTTTTCAATTACTTTCGGGTATACCACAAGACCATCTACTACATTTAAGCAGAGATCCAGGATACCATCCACCGCAAGAAATCCTTCCGGTACAGAAAGTCTCTTGTTTGCAGAGTCATCCAGGGTTCTCTCAAACCACTGAGTAGCAGAGGTAATGGCAGGGTTTAAAGCATCTATCATAACAAAACGGGACAGAGAGGCAATTCTTTCGCTTCTCATAGGGTTTCTCTTATATGCCATAGCGGAGGAACCGATCTGGCTCTTCTCAAAAGGCTCTTCCACTTCTTTCAGGTGCTGCAGAAGGCGGATATCGTTGGAGAATTTATGGGCGCTCGCAGCAATGCCTGCCAGTACATTCAGCACCCTGGTATCCACTTTTCGGGAATAAGTCTGTCCTGATACAGGATAGCATTCCTTGAATCCCATCTTCCTGGCGATCATGGGATCGATCTTGTCGATGGTTTCCTGATCTCCGTCAAACAGTTCCAGAAAGCTTGCCTGTGTTCCTGTGGTACCTTTGGATCCCAGAAGCTTCATCGTTCCCAGAACATGATCCAGGTCCTCCAGATCCAGAGAAAACTCCTGCATCCACAGAGTAGCTCTCTTTCCTACCGTAGTAGGCTGTGCAGGCTGAAAATGTGTGAAAGCAAGGGTTGGAAGTGCTTTATATTCATCGGCAAATTTCGCAAGTTCCGCTATCACATTGAGAAGTTTCTTACGGACCAGCTTCAGGGCTTCTGTCATCACGATGATGTCTGTATTGTCCCCCACATAACAGCTGGTGGCACCCAGATGAATGATTCCTTTCGCTTTCGGGCACTGCACACCATATGCATATACATGAGACATAACGTCATGGCGCACCTGTTTTTCTCTCTCTTTTGCCACATCGTAGTTGATATCATCCGCATGCGCTTTTAACTCATCGATCTGTTCCTGGGTAATGTTAAGTCCCAGTTCCTTTTCTGTCTCTGCCAGTGCGATCCACAGTTTTCTCCAGGTACGGAACTTCATATCAGGAGAAAAAATATACTGCATCTCTTTGCTTGCATAACGTTCAGATAATGGACTTACGTATCTGTCTGTATTCATATTCTCTTACCTCTCTACTGTTTTGTATTCTTTACCTCCGTGTGCGCCTGGATTTCTTTGTGTTTTTCCTCTGCGCACACATGGATTATATAACATCACCTGGGAAAAAACAAGCTAAAATCCAGTGCTTTTATGGTACCTGCGGATAAACTCCTCCAAAAGCACCTCCGGTTCTTCCTCCGAAATCTCTGCCTTGTCCATGGTCTCTTCCAGCGTCTTTATGATCTCTTCTTCCTGTTCTTTGTCCGCCCCGGCATTCCTGCACAGATCCGTAAAGCTTTCCGGATCTGCCAGATACCCTGCCCGCAGGTGGGAACTCATTGCCTGTTTTGACCGCAGCAGTTTAAAAGCTTCCAGGAAGCAGTCTGATGCCTCCCGAAACTGGAACAGATGCATATAGGCACATCCCATGTTATACCAGATTTCACCTGCAAACTGTTCTCCCAGCCCTTCTCTCTCTTCCTGTCCCAGGGCATTTTCATAAATCCGAAGAGCATTGACATACATTTTATTCTCTGCCAGATAATCTCCCTTTTTCTTTTCCCGCACGATCCCGGGCTGGCTCTGCAGAAGTTCCAGAGTCTCATTTAATTGCTTAAATTCGCTGTGGGTCAGATAGTGGATTTCTTTAAAAACCGCAAGAATAAATTCTGCAGTTCCTTTTTCTTCTTCTAAAATTTTATAAAGCCTCCTGTACAGATTGACAAGCCCCAGTTCCTTCTTCAGCCAGTCGCAGAGATGCTCATTGATGATCGTCTCATCCAGAAGATAGATATTATGGTAAAAATAATAGCACAGTTCTTCTATGGTATAGATATTGGTGCTGATATTTTCAATATAATAGGGCAGGGATGCCTTCTTTACTTGACACAGGATATATCCTCCCAAAACGCTCACTCTCCTTTACCATGATACTTTCTCTGTCCATACTTTCCTGCTGGAAGGAAACAGCTCACCAAATCCCAGATCCTCTGCCAGGATCACGCATTGCTCTTCGTTCTCATAAGAGACTGTCAGCCGAAGCCTGGAAGTTTTATTGGGACGTTTGGGAAGACCGGGAAGTTTCATGACAAACCTGGTCCTGCTTCCCCCTTCCATGGGAATAACTGTAAATTCCAGTTCTTCTTTCTCGTCCAGAATCAGTTCCAGGCTGGTATAAACCTCATACCAAAGCTTTCCAGCCTCCACAATGGCCACATTTCTGACAGAGCCGTTGACATCCATCTCCATCTGTACATTGCTTTTGATCATCATAGGACTCAGATATTGAAAACCTTTCAGCTCATCTTCCCCGGACTTTTCTCTGGCGCCGAAACATGCACCTTTGACATACAGATTATTTCCATAATAGACATGCCTCTGGTTCCTGCACAGATAAGGGACCGACCGCACTGCCCAGCTCTGGTCAAAACCCGGTCCTACCATATAGATACTGGTATAAGCATCGTTTCTGCAGGAATCGGCGATCAGCTGGTGAAAGGCATCGTCTCTCTCCTCCGGATCTTCCGGAAGCATTACAGTCTCTCCATAACGGACAGCTGCCAGCATAGGCCGCCTGGCAGTATCAATCTCCAGCTTGGCAAAGGACACCTGATTCACGTCAAAGATAAACCAGCCTGCTCTTCTGTTCCAGTTCTCTTTTCTGTGATTCATCGCATAGTAGTAAAAGCTTTCGGCATAATCCTGAATGTAAAATTGTTCTCTGGAAAATCCCAGTCTTTCTCCTGCTTTCTGCAGAGTTCTCACCAGGGGGGCATTCAGTATGGGGACTGTTGCCATGATCCCTTTGATCTGTCTGACAGGCTCTCCTATCCCCAGAAGCTCAATACACCCTGACAGATAATTTTCCATCAGTTCCTCCGGAAGATATGAGGTACCGTCAATCTCCACAGGTGTTTCCCGGGCACAGATGCCAAGGATCCCATGAACAGGGATATCACCTTCATGGGCAGTATGGAATTCTGCTTCCAGACCACAGTGCCAAATCTCTTTTCCCGGGGTTTTGGACAGCAGAGTGGCAAACTCATATAAGTTGCTCCCTGCCTTCACGGAAATAGAGACCGGCTCCCGCTCCTTCCTGTCAAAATAACAAATCTGTGAATACGTTCTGCCAATATCCAGGCCCACTATTATATTTCTGGTTTCATTCATCTTGCATTTCCTCCTAATCCATCAGCCTGAATAATTCATCTATCATCTTTTCCTGTCTCTGATATTTCACTGTCATCTCTTTTAACTTTTCCCGGCTTCCCTTAGATTTTAATACCAGCATGGAATTGATCATCTGATATTTGCTGGTACCTTTTGCGCTGCTCTCCGGGATGGTAAGAATCTCTTCTTTTCCTGTTTCTTTCCTGCCGTCTCTTTCAATTTCAAAATAATAGTGAAGGACTTCCCCGTAAAACAGAATAAATTCTTTGTTGTAAATTCCCTGATACCGCTCTTTCACAGCCTCTGTTTTCCAGGTTCCTTCTTCCTTCTCCCGATCCACCTTAAAGTGAAGAATAACTTTTGCCCCGGGTCCAGCCTTGTATTGTGCAAAGACTTTATCCTCCAGCTGCCCCGAAAACAGCAGTTCTCCCGGCAGATCTCTGAAAAATGCAAACCGCAGTTTCTGCCGTTCACATTCTGCCAAAATCTTCTCTGACCGTTCCATTCTCTCCTTCGTCCAGCTGCCTGTTTCTGTGTAATGCTTTAAAAGTGCCAGACGGCAGACGATATCACATTCCCACTCCCTGTCTGTAATTTTCTCCAGGGTCGTAAAGAGGAACTCTTCTTTCTGATCTCCTCCCACAAAATATCCGTAGGACTCAAAGGTGAGATAAGAAAGAATTACCAGTTCTCTTCCTCCCTGACTGATATATTCCGCCAGAATTCTCAGTCCCTCATCAATACAGCATCTGGTAAACATACTGTAAATCAGGATTTTTTCTTCCAGCTGATAGCAGTCCAGCCCAAATCCCATGGCGCGCTCCCACAGGAATGCCATCTCTTTTACCGGACCTTCAAAATGTTTTACCAGATATTGAAGCAGAACTTCGTCATATACGCCTTCCTTTACAATATAAGAGGCAAGAAGCACCAGCTCCTCATCATATTCAAACTCCATCGCCAGGATCATCTTGCTGCACAGCCTTAAAAGCACGGGCATTTCCACACCTTCATAGCCATATTCCGTGATCAGGTCATAGGCGCCGGGATACATATTCTGATGAACCAAAATCGTGATCAGAAGTTCTTTATTCACCCTGGCAAATTCCCGGAAATCCATTTCCATCAGAGAACTTCTCAGATTGGTGCTGTCCATATGTTCCTGATAATACAGAAGCAGTTTCTTCCTGATATTCTGCCTGTATTCCTCACAGAAAGCTTCCTGTTTCAGAATCTTTTCAAACACGGATACATTCTCTTTTGTTACCTGCTTTTCCTGATGCAGATCTCCTGCCAGATAAAGCAGCAGTCCCGGGTCATTGCCCGGAGCTTCCTTCAGCTTCTGCGCCAGCTCCTCGATATCCAGAAGGCTGCGGCAATTATAATCCACCGTGCCGGTATACCGTTTCTGGCTGCTGTCCTCAAACAGGATCACCGCGTCTTTACTGTAAAGATTGATATAGGCGGTCCTGTCAGCACAGAGATACACCTGTTCCTCGCGAAATGCCCCGTGACGTACGATCACTTTTCGGATTTTGGGATCATCACAGTACAGCCTGTGGGTAAACATAACACGACCCAGAGCGGCTCTTACATTTTCATCTTTGGAATCTGTGCAGAATTCCTGATAAACCACCGCAAAATCCTCATTCATTCTTCCTTCTTTGATTTTCTCTGCGGCAAATTTTTCCATGGAACTCTGATAAGAAAGATAGGTTTCCCTGTCCACTGCCTTATTTCTGATCACGCTGCTGTATACAAAAGCTTTTTTCTGATCACTGAGGGTATTATTATATCCAAAATACAGGCGGATCACTTTTGGCAGCACTTTCTGATAATTTCTGCTCATAGTTTCAATGTAATATTCATACAGTCCTGTGATTTTCAGCTCTGCCTCAACTGCCAGTTCGTACCACCTGAAATACTCCTCTTTCCTTGGTTCTCCTTTCATGATCAGCTGGCAGACTGCCCGGATCACATGTTCTGAAGGGTATTTCTCATAAATATATTCCAAAAGCTCATACACCGACCTGGAAAAAACTTTCATCTGACCTGCCAGGTCCACTGTGCGGAATGCCATCTCCTCTGTGAGAATATTATTTTTCGCCGCAAACCGCAGTACCTGTATGGTAAAAGCATTTAATTTCCGGAAAACTGTACCGTCTTCTGCAGCCATAGTACAGGCTTTCAGATACAGAAACGGACTTCTGCAGCCTGTGCGGTACTGCTCTTCCAGATAAAACAGCTTTCCTGACTGACTGCGTACCTCCTCCTGGTTTAATTCCATGACCATGGCAAGAAGCAGAAAACTGTCCGGCCTGCGCCGGTATAACTGCCAGATTTTCTCTGCAAGCGCCCTGCTGCTTTCTGCACTGCGGTCGGCCAGATAATTCACATAGAGGAAAGCTCCTCTCACAATTTCCTCTTTACGTACTTTCTGATTTTTTTCAAGGGAATCCAAAAGCATGCGCGCCCTGGCCTTGTCTCCTGCTTTCGTATGGACATAAGCCTCATACAGCTGGGCTTCAACAGAGAAATATCCGTTCTCCGCCAGTTCTTCCAACATCTTGAAAACTTTCTGCGCCCACTCCTCCGCAGACAGTTTTCCCATACACATGGCAAGGAAATCTCTGGATCCTTCCAGTCTTTTCTTCTTCTCATATGCTGTTACATTCACCTGAATCCTGTTTCCCCTGGACGCAGTCACAGTATAAGTAAGGGTCTGATAAACCGTCTGGATCCTGATGCGTCCGTAGTTTTTTCCTCTTCCCAGATTTTCCTTGCGTATAATATATTCCAGGTCATAGAAACTTCCGATGAAATGTCCGTCTCCGATAACCTTTTTCTCCACTTCCAGAAAATCCCCTTCCACAGAGATCTCTGCCCGCAGATATCCCCATCCGCTTCTTTTTATCCGCAGTGTATCTTTTAAAGAGGTCTGAACCTCATACAGCTCCAGAGCATCCTTTTCCAGGTTTAAGACTACAGGTTCTTTCTTTCCCGCGCCAATAAGAAATTCTTCCAGATTCTGATAGGGAACCGGATTTTTCACCATGGACTCGTAGACCGGAAGAAGTTGTTTCTCCCCTTTAAGGATTTCAGCAAAGGAAGGATCCAGGAACAGCTGGTATGCCTCTCTGAAGTCTTCTCGCGCCAGCCGCACAAAATCATCAAAATTCCCCAGCGTTCCCTGGGAAGACTTTACTTCCGGTTTCTTTACCAGCACAAAAAAAGGCACCCGGTATTCCCCGATACTGGTACTCAGCACAACTTCTCCTTCTATGGTATCACCATCTTTCAGCCCCTTTGCATCTACACCATAGGGAATCTCTATCTGCTCACCGGAAAATTTTTCCTTTCCCAGGAGAAACCTTCTGTGGCTGGACCAGGCAATGCCCTTGATCCGGCTTTTATCCTCTGCTGCCAGAATCAGTTCACCTCTTGCCCTCTCCCTGGGCGTTGTACTCATCCGGATTTCCTTTCCGGAAAGCAAAAGCCCCGGCACTTCATATTCAAATCTTCCGTTTATCAGTTGTTCCATTCGTCTCTTCAAAGTATCCACCCTTACCCTGTCCTTCTTTCCCGGAAACGCTCCGGATTTATTTATATAATTGGAAACCGGCAAAGCCTGCTTTCCATTCTTTAATGCAGCAGGCGGTATGGCGTGCCGCCCGTTGTTTTAAGTATTGAACTCACATTCACATTCTGTTACTATAGAATCATATTCGCCGGTCGCAAATTTAAATTTTTCATGAAGGCATGAAAAACTCTATTTTCGACCCTGGTATGATACAGATTATACACTACAAAAGATTGCTGTGCAACTTTTGTTCTAAGAAAGGAAGGATATGCATGCTGAAGCATAAAGACCATTTTCACGGCAGCGACCTGGAGAAAATTGAGGAAATCTATCATATTAAAAAAGAAGATATCACCAGCTTTTCTGCAAATGTAAACCCTCTGGGTATTTCCCCTCTTTTAAGGGATACTCTTGCAAGACATGTAGATGCCATTGCCTCCTATCCCGACCGTGAGTATACCAAACTGAGAAAAAGCATCTGCAGCTATACCGGCGCCCAGTTTGAAAATATTATTGTTGGAAACGGTTCTACAGAGCTGATCTCTCTTTTCATCCAGACTACACATCCAAAAAAAGCTCTGATCCTTGGCCCTACCTACTCAGA
Source organism: uncultured Blautia sp. (assembly GCA_944380235.1). GTDB lineage: Bacteria > Bacillota > Clostridia > Lachnospirales > Lachnospiraceae > Blautia. The sequence continues at coordinate 1,268 of CALWHD010000035.1, read as the reverse complement.
ATATGAACGGGAAATCTCTCTGGAAGGAGGGCATACTCTGTATTATCCTTTAAAGGAAGAAAATGATTTCCAGATGGATGTGGAAGATTTATGTTCCCAGTTAAATGACGGTATCGATCTTCTGGTTTTATGCAATCCCAACAACCCCACTGCCACAGCTATCACACGAAAGGAGATGCGCCGGATCCTGGATTGTTCCCTTCAGCACGGTATTTCTGTCATGGTAGATGAGACATACGAAGAATTCGCTCCTGAAAGCAGCAAAATTTCTTCTATCCCCCTGACCAATAATTACAATAACCTGATCGTCCTGCGGGGAATTTCAAAATTTTTCGCTGCCCCCGGACTGCGCCTTGGATATGCGGTGACCGGGAATCCGGATCTTTTAAAGTATATTAACACGAAAAAAAATCCCTGGACTATCAACAGCCTTGCGGAGATCGCCGGCTGTATCATGTTCTCTGACAAAGACTATATCCGTCAGACCAGGGAACTGATCTGTGCAGAAAGAGATCGGCTCTACCGTCTGCTCTCATCCTGGAAAACCGTCAAAGTCTTTCCTTCCTGTTCCAATTTTTTCCTTGTAAAAATTTTAAGGGAAGATATTACCTCTGAAATGATGTTTGACTCTTGTATCCGGAAAGGACTGATGATCCGCGACTGTTCTACTTTTCCTTTCCTGGACTCCTCTTACATTCGCTTCTGTATTATGAGTCCGGAAAAAAATGATGAACTGATGGAAGCCTTTCGGGAAGTATTAGGGGAATAAGTTAAGGAGCTGTCGCATTAATCAAAGCCGAAAATATTTATACATTTTATTGCTCAGTCTGTGCCGCTTTGAGCCTATAGTCTCAAAGCTATGCTCGACAAATTCGCATAAAATGTATAAATATTCCTAATATATGTCGAATGCCATAACTTCTTTATTTTTTTCTGTTTATATTATACGGAAAATTTCTGACAGTCCCCTGACATGTACCGGTGTTTTTCCTGACAGTTTTGTCAGGATTCCCGGCTTTTTAATAGGAAGATGGAAAAGCAGCTTCCCTCTCCTGCTCTGGAGGATACGGTAACATAGCCTTTCTCTTTCTGGAGGATCAGTTGTGCCAGATACAGGCCAAGGCCGGTCCCCTCCTCCTGTTCTACCTGTTCTCCCCGGTAAAACCGCTGGAAGATCCTATTATACTCTTTCTCCGGTATCCCGGGGCCCTGGTCCCGGATGTTCACCTGGACATACATCTCCAAGGGTCTTACCTGTATCTTTATCC
>CALWHD010000034.1 GCA_944380235.1 uncultured Blautia sp. | reverse complement strand
CACAATATCCGTTCTGAAGCGGTAGAGCCAAAGAACAGGCAAGTATAAGCATCCTTCGGGGTGCTTTCCTTCTACATAAGATCGAATCTCTATTTCTTAAAAAATCTCCCCGGTGGCAATGCCGGGGAGTGAATATTGTATCATCTTCGTGTTGCATTTCATGTTGCATGGCATTATTTTTTAGTATAATATATTGTATATAGATATAATTCAAAGTAACCAAAACCCTGTATTTATGCGGATTATTGTGTTGATACAGAATATGTTATTTCCTTATATAATGCTATTGACCGGTTCGAATCCCGTATGCTCCATTGAAAAACATTGATTCATGTAAATTAAATTTTAAGACTTAGAAAAATTAACATAATTAAGTACGTGTTTGAATGGACATGGGAGGAAATCCTGATATATAACGTGTAAAGGGTTAATATAAGAGCGGAGTCATTTACTTTTATATTAGCTCTTTATTTTTACAGAGCAGTCAGGATAGATTAAAAATCACTTGATGACAAAGCCACTGAGGAATGATACAATGGAACAACACAAACAAAAACGCATTGTGTAGAAAGAGGTAGAGAATTTATGAAAAAGAAAATCGGAGCAGGACTGCTGGTCATCCTTCTGGCGTTTATTTATTATTATGTGACCCTGCCTGCTGTGAACATCCACGAAAGCGGATTCTGGTTCTTTCTGGGCGGTCTGGTTCTCTTGATCCTGATCATCTATGGGATCAGAAAAAAACTCATCGGTGTTCATCAGTTAAGAACAGATAAGATACTAAAGGGCGGCTTTTTTCTGCTTCTGGCAATCATCCTTATCTATGGTGTGGGAGCTTTGCTGTCCTCTCCTGTAGTCAATGCGAAAAAATATCAGGCTTTGATGGAACCGGAAGAGAGAAATTTTGCAGAAGATATCAAGGAGATCAGTTATGACCAGATTCCACTTCTGGATAAAGAATCTGCAGAACTTTTAGGAAACAGAAAAATGGGAAGCATGGTGGATATGGTCTCTCAGTTTGAAGTGAGCAGCCTGTACTCTCAGATTAATTATCAGGAACAGCCCTACCGGGTAAGTCCACTGGTCTATGCCAGCCCCATTAAATGGCTGACCAATCAGAGCGAGGGCATTCCTGCTTATGTGCGCATTGATATGGCGACACAGAATACAGAGCTGGTAAAGCTGGATGAAGGGATCAAATATTCCGAGTCAGAGCATTTTAACAGGAATATCTACCGGCATCTGAGATTCAAATATCCCACCTATATGTTCGACCAGCTGAGTTTTGAGATTGACGATAACGGAACACCTTACTGGATCTGTCCCGTAAAGAAATTTAATATTGGCCTTTTCGGCGGCCAGACCATAGGCAGAGTGGTCCTGTGTAACGCACAGACTGGGGAATGTGAAGATCTGAAGATTGAAGACTGCCCCAAATGGGTGGACCGTGTCTATCCGGCGGATCTTCTGATCCAGCTGTATGATTATCATGGTATGCTGCAGAATGGTTTTTTCAACAGTGTGCTGGGGCAGAAGGGGTGTCTCCAGACTACAGATGGATACAATTATCTGGCCATTGATGATGATGTATGGGTCTATACAGGCGTTACTTCAGTCAGCGGAGACAAGTCTAATGTGGGATTTGTCCTGATGAACCAAAGAACGATGGAAACCAGATATTATGCCTGTGAGGGCGCCCAGGAGCGTTCTGCCATGGATTCCGCAGAAGGACAGGTACAGAATCTGAAATATACGGCGGCATTTCCTCTCCTTTTAAATATTTCCGATCAGCCAACCTATTTCATGGCATTAAAGGATGGGGCCGGACTGGTGAAAAAATATGCTATGGTCAATGTACAGAAATATCAGAATGTGGCCATTGGGGATACGGTACAGGAATGTGAGAAGAATTATGAAGAGCTTCTGAAGAGCAGCGGTATTGTAGTGAACAGCGCCTCCGAAAATGATCTCTCTGCCGAGGGAGTTATATACCGGATGGCACAGGCGGTGCTGGAAGGAAATTCTCATTTTTATGTGACACTGGAAGGAGAGGATCGGATCTTTGACATTCCTGTCACAGAATTTCCGGAGATCGTGGGATATGATGTGGGAGATCAGATTTCTCTCAAGTATGCGGAGGGAGAGTCTGTCTGCACAGTTACACAGCTGGAAGGCAGGGAGCCGGAGCATACAGAAAATGAGAAATCTTCAGAAGAATAAAAATTCTCTGACTTTGCAGGCAGGGGTTGACAAAAAAGTCCAGTCTGGGTAAAATGTGTAATAGTTTCATAACCAAAGACAATGAAGAGGAATATTAAGAACCCCTGCGCGTAAAGAGAGCTGCCGGCTGGTGAAAGGCAGATGCGTAAGATTCCCAACTGGCCTTGGAGTTCCCGGATTGAAAAGCCTTATTTGGCAGGAAAGTAGGTTCGGGCGGGAGTTCCCGTTACAGAAAAAAATGAGTGCACAGGTTTTGCGGAATCTGTGAATTAGAGTGGTACCACGGAAATACAAGCCCTTTCGTCTCTAAATTTGTTTTAGGAGATGAAAGGGCTTTATCGTATTAAAGGAGGAAAATAAAAATGGCAGTACCTTATAATCATAAGGCGATCGAGCAGAAATGGCGCAAAAACTGGGAAGAAAAACCAGTGAATGTGGACGACGGCAAAAAGCCGAAATATTATTGTCTGGATATGTTTCCCTATCCGTCAGGAAACGGACTTCATGTAGGACACTGGAGAGGGTATGTAATTTCGGATGTGTGGAGCCGTTATAAAATGATGCACGGATATTATCTGATTCATCCAATGGGCTGGGATGCCTTTGGTCTTCCCGCTGAGAACTATGCTATCAAGATGGGCGTACATCCTGCAAAATCTACAGCAGAAAATGTTGCTAATATTAAAAAGCAGATTAATGACATAGCTGCGATCTATGACTGGGACAGAGAAGTCAACACCACAGATCCTAATTTTTATAAATGGACCCAGTGGATCTTTGTAAAAATGTTTAAAGAAGGTCTTGCTTATGAGAAAGAATTCCCCATTAACTGGTGTCCTTCCTGTAAGACAGG
>CALWHD010000033.1 GCA_944380235.1 uncultured Blautia sp. | reverse complement strand
AAAAACAGAACTGGATCGCGGATTTGAAACAACAGATCGCAGATGCCCAGATGAATGCAGCAAACGATGCCCAGGCGCAGCTGGAACAGGCTCAGGCGGATGCCGCAGCGGCATACCAGGCTGATATGGAAGTTTTCCAAAATGAGACACTTCCTCAGTATGAGGAAGCACTTGCCCAAGCAGAAGAAACTATGTATAACTGCCAGGAAGCCTTTAATAAGGCGGAACAAGACTATAAAAATGAAGACATAACTGTGGAAGAATATTCCCAGAAAGAAAAAGAATTCCAGCAGGCACAGCAGGCGTTTCAGGATTTAAGAAGCAATCCTCCTGTGCAGCCGAATGAGGCGGATTATGCAGTATCTGCAGACGTCTCGGGTGCAGTTGCGGATACATCCGATCTGGAATCCCAGATTGAGACGGCTTCCACGGAACTTTCACAGCTTCAGTCCGATCTGGCTTCCCAGCAGGCGATCGCGGAATCTGACACAGGCGGGCTTACCCAGGCAGCCCAGGATAAGATGCAGATTTCTAATAACCTGGCGGAACTGGAGGCAAAAAACCTGCAGGAACTTCTGGAAGAGGGAAGAAAAGGGATCCTGGCAGAATTTAAGGGGGTAGTCTCTGATGCGAAAGTTACCCAGGGAGCTCAGGTGACTCAGGGAATGGAGCTTTTTACCCTTCAGAGTACCGAGCAGGTCAGTGTCAATGCCAATATATCCAAGTATGATTTTGACAAAGTAAAGGAAGGCCAGAAAGCCCAGGTGACACTGGGGGACTCCCAGTATCAGGGGACAGTAAAGAAAATCAGCAAGATCGCCATTGCCAATGAAAAGGGAACTCCTATGATCGGTGTGACCATACATATTGATAATCCTGATGACAATATTTTTATCGGTGTAGACGCAAAGGTAAGCATTCAGGCAGCCCAGGCAAAAGATGCGCCTCTTCTTCCTGTAGAAGTCGTGAATATCGGAAAGGACGGCTCTTTCTGTTATATAGTGAAAGATGGAGTGATCCAGAAACAGAATATTGAGACAGGTGTCACCTCTGATTCTTATGTGGAAGTGAAAAGCGGATTAAAAGTGGGAGATGAAGTAATCAAAGATATCGGAGACTATGAGGAAGGCGATAAGGTAACAGCAAAAGAAGCGGCAGCATCTGAGTAAGAAGGGAAAGGACAGTTAAAATGGGAAATTTAGTGGAATATGTCAAAATGGCAGTTCAGAATATTCTTGCCAATAAAGGACGCTCCTTTCTTACTATGCTGGGAATTATCATAGGGATTGCTTCTGTCATTGCCATTGTTTCCATTGGAGAAGGCACAAAAAATCAGATGAACAGTGAGATTGATGATGTGGGAAGCGGCCAGATTGCCGTATACTGCAGTGAGGATGCCATGACAGAAGGAGAATATATGACAGGAGAGGATTTGGAAGCTCTCCGGCAGATTGAAGGTGTGGAAGGGGTTTCCTGCAGCAGCAGCTTTATGGGGGAAACAGTAACCGGAAAAGGAGACTTTTCCCTGTCTCTCAGCCTTGAGACCCAGGACGGTGTTCTGATCAATAACAGCACCATGAAGCGGGGTGCTTATTTTAATCAGGCAGATGTAGAGGAAGGGCGCAGTGTGTGTGTGATCTCTGACAGTGATGCCAAGAGACTGTTCGGCTCTGATGATGTGGTGGGCATGGATATTGATGTACAGGCGTACGATCTGACAAAGACATACCGCATTGTAGGAGTGACGACACAGAAAGAAAATGGTACCTTCGTCAGCTATACTTATGAAGGAATGCCTGTCTCTCTTTCCATCTCTTATACTTCAGCAGTGGATTTTCTGGGAGATGAGACGGACGAGTTTACTAATGTAATGGTGCAGGCGGACAAAGACAGAGATTCCAAAGAAATTTCGGATGAGGTGATCCGGGTTCTGGAGCAGAGACATCAGTCTGCAGGACAGGATTATTATCAGATTCAGAGTTTTCAGGATGTGGTGAAAATGATGAACGACATGCTGGGTGTGATCACAGCCTTTATTTCTTTTGTGGCAGGTATATCTCTGCTGGTCGGGGGCATTGGCGTAATGAATATCATGCTGGTGTCTGTGACAGAGCGGACCAGGGAGATCGGCATTCGGAAATCTCTGGGAGCAAAGACGTCATCCATTATGCTGCAGTTCCTTGCAGAATCCGCCATCCTTACTGTTATCGGAGGAATCATCGGGATTATTCTGGGAATTGCGGGAGGATATGGAATCTGTGCTGCCATGAGTGCGGGACAGGGAATGACCATTACACCGGGTATCAGTCTGGGTACCATTCTGATCGCCACACTGTTTTCCTGTGCGGTGGGTATTTTCTTCGGTATTTATCCGGCAAAAAAAGCCGCAGCTTTAAGCCCTATAGAGGCACTGCGGAGGAATTAAAATAAACAGGCAGGGCTTTTTCCCTGATGCAAAGCTATGCATCCCGGGGGAAAAGCCCTGCCATGTCTTTGGGAAGAGGGGCAGTAAAATGCAGCATCTCTTTTGTAATAGGATGGGCAAAGGAGAGCAGGCTGAAATGAAGCGCCACCCGCCCTATAAGAGAAAAATCCAGGTAG
>CALWHD010000032.1 GCA_944380235.1 uncultured Blautia sp. | reverse complement strand
GAAAAAGGAAGGAGAGTCGGATTTTGGAAACCAGATTACAAAAGCTCTTCTGGATTCCATAGAAAAAGAAGATAGTTATGCTTTTCTTCGAAACAGAGAAGACTTCAGAAAATTAAAAGAAAAATATACTTCTTCATAAGTATAAAATAAAGGCCGGGGAGTTTAATTCCCCGGCTCTTTCGTCTCAGGCTGCAGGGCAGCCTTTCTTTTTTGCACATCTTTTTGCAGCAGTTTATAAAGGGTGGCTGTGACGGGCACAGCAAGGAGCATACCTATGATGCCTCCCAGACCTCCGCCTACGGTAACAGCAGCCAGGACCCAGATGCCTGGAAGTCCTACAGAAGAACCTACCACTCTGGGGTAGATCAGATTTCCTTCAAGCTGCTGGAGGATGACGATAAACACCAGAAAGCCTATGGCATGGAGAGGGTCCACGGTAAAGATCATAAATGCGCCTACGGCGGCTCCCAGATAAGCCCCTACTACAGGCAGCAGGGCAGTAGCTCCGATGAGAGTCCCTACCATGGTGGCGTAAGGAAAACGGAAGAGCAGCATTCCGATGGTACACAGAGAACCCAGAATGACAGCTTCCGTACACTGGCCTACAATAAATTTTGTAAAGGTTGCATGGGCTGTTTCCAGTACAAGTCCTACTTTGGCGTAAATCTTTTCCTTCAGATAAGTTCTGGCAAGAGTCTGAAACTGGTGGAAAAGTTTTTCTTTTCCGGAAAGTATGTAGATGGAAAAGATCAGGGCTACCACTGTGGTAACTACCATGGAACTAATATTGCCCAGTATATACATCGTAGAGGAAAAAACACTGCTCAGTCCATTTGTCAGATATGAGGCAGCTTTCTGTAAAATCTGAGGCCAGTTTACATTCAGAGATTCCAGAAATTTCTGCAGCTGAGGCCAGTCTCTGTCAGAAGAAGACAGCCAGGCTGTGATTTCAGAAACAACAGCCGGGATTTCCTGGACAATGACCCCTATAGCCTGTACAAGCTGAGGGATAACGATGAGGATAACAAGGGCTGCAATGGCAAGGACAACTGTCAAAGAGCCCAGAATGCTGACAGGACGGCGTATTTTATAAAATATCGTGCCCTCTTTGCGAAAACAGGGGATCCTTTCTATCTGAGTGACCAGAATGTTCAGAATATAAGCGATCACACAGCCCAGCAAAAGGGGAGTGATAAGGCTGGATAAAAGTCCTATAAATTCCAGTATTCCATCGCTGTATTTTACACAGAGAACTAATAGGACAAGCCCAGCAGTAAACCATATAAATTTCTTATTTTTCATGAGTACCTCCTTGTAGGTGCCGTAATCTTATAAAAATTCAAGCTACTTACATTCTAGGGGGAACCGGAAAAAATAGCAAGGAGGTAAATGGAAAATAATGACAAATTTGAGACAGTAAGATAAAATATAAAGAAATATTTATAAATTTCCTTTCATATGCAGGCATGTCTGGACCTTGTATATAGAACAGGGCTGTTGTATTGGAAAAGGAGAACAGTATGAGGAAATTCTGGAGAAGATAGGAATTTCAGATGCAGATCCCCTTTATGTACTGGGAGACGTCCTTGACCGGGGACCGGAGCCTGTCTGGTCCTGGAGGATATGGCAGGACAGAGGGTATATCTGTCTAATTAGTACGTACAGCCTTTCTCTGTTATAGTGACAGAAAGGGGCGAAGAAAAATATCCCCCCAGGAAACAGGCACATCATTTTGATTAGAATGTTTCTTGAGGGGATATTCAGTTATTTCAGGAAAAAACGCACCATTTTTTCGTGGATTTTCTGGTAAGGCTGGTAACGCATAGGCAGGTCCAGCCAGGTCTTTTTGTCGACAATACTTTTATAATGAGTGAAGGTATCAAAACCAGTCTTTCCATGATAAGCGCCCATACCGCTTTCACCAAATCCGCCGAATCCCATTTCTGTAGTGGCCAGGTGAATGATAGTATCATTAATACATCCTCCCCCGAACCCGCAGCGGGAAGTAACTTCTTTTGCCGCTGATTTATCGGAGGTAAAGAAGTAAAGGGCCAGGGGATGGGGCATGGAATTGACAGTGCGGATCACCTCCTCAAGGCTGTCATATGTCAGGACAGGCATAAGAGGACCGAAGATTTCTTCCTGCATGACCGCATCTGAAAAGGATACGTTGTCAAGAACCGTAGGCTCAATCTGGAGTGTTTTTCGGTCAGCCTTTCCGCCCTGTACAATTTTCTTTTCATCGATCAGTCCAAGAATACGGTCAAAATGTTTTTCGTTGATGATTTTTCCATAATCAGGATTTTGAAGGGGCTCTTTTCCATACTGCTTCTGGATCTGGGCCTGTACTTCTTTTATCAGACTGTCTTTTACAGAACGGTGACAGTACACATAGTCGGGTGCTACGCAGGTCTGTCCGCAGTTCAGATATTTTCCAAAAACAATGCGCTTTGCAGCGAGTTTGATATCTGCAGTCTGATCCACGATACAGGGACTTTTACCTCCCAGCTCCAGGGTAACGGGAGTCAGGTGTTCCGCAGCGTTTCTCATGACCTCTTTTCCCACAGACTGGCTGCCAGTGAAGAAAATATAGTCAAAATGCTCCCGGAGAAGACAGGTATTTTCTGCCCGGCCGCCGGTCACTACGGCTACATACTGAGGTTCAAAGCACCTGGACAGGATATGCTGGATCACATTGCTGGTGTGGGGAGAATAGGCGCTGGGTTTTACCACTGCAGTATTTCCTGCCGCCAGTGCATCCACCAGAGGGGAGAGAGTCAGCATAAAAGGATAATTCCATGGGCTCATGATCAGTGTTACGCCGTAAGGAGACGGTTTCTGATAACTACGGGAGTGAAACTGGGACAGGGGCGTCTGGACTCTTTTTTCCCTGGAAAACCGACGGATGTGCTTCAGCATATAGCTGATCTCTTCTAAGACCAGACCGGTTTCACACATATAGCTTTCAAATCCGCTCTTTCCAAGATCTTTTCGCAGCGCATCGTGAATTTTCTCTTCATTTTCAGAAACAGCTGCGTAGAGCCGGCGCAGACCAGAAATCCGCGCGTTGACAGAAAGCGTAGCTCCAGTCTGAAAATATTTTCTCTGTTTGACAACGATATCATTAAT
>CALWHD010000031.1 GCA_944380235.1 uncultured Blautia sp. | reverse complement strand
ATATCCGGCAGATAACTGCGCGGCACCCGCTTGCCGATACAGCAGGCAAATTCATAATTGAATCTGCCGGAGATTTCTCCCAGTTCTTCCATTGTAATACGCTCCACTCCGTCTTTTCCCAGAAGAGTAACTTCATCCAGTTCACGAGCTTCCGGGATTTCGGTCACATCCACCATAAACTGATCCATACAGACTCTTCCCAGAATAGGAGCCCTTCTGCCGCGGATCAGTACACTCCCTTTATTTGACAGCCCCCGGGCGTATCCGTCCGCATAACCCACAGGAATAGTGGCAATTCTGGTAACTTTCTGCGTGGTATAAGTACCTCCGTAGCTGACCTCCACACCAGGCTCCACAGTTTTAATATAAGCGATGTGGCTTTTGATCTCCATGACCGGTTTTAAAGGCACAGGTTCTTTCTCCACCTCTTGGGAAGGATACATGCCATAGAGGATAACCCCGGCGCGCACCGCATCAAAGTTTGCCTCCGGGATGCGGATGATGCCTGCGCTGTTGGAACAATGTTTCACAGGTATGGAAAGCCCCATTTTTTCCAGTTCCCGAAGGAATTCCAGGTATTTATTCAGCTGTGTATAAGCAGGAGCCGTATCCGTTTCATCTGCGCGTGCAAAATGAGTGAAAATTCCTTCTATTTCCACGCCTGGGAGATTGGAAATCGCCAAGATTTCCGGGACATCTTTTTTGATATCCCGGTAACCTATGCGAGTCATTCCTGTGTCTACTTTTATATGTATCTTTATTGTTTTTCCCGCTTTTACAGCTTCTTCAGACAGCCTGTTTGCCATACTTATTTTGAAAACTGCAGGCCGGAAATCCTCTCTTACAATAGTTTCATAATCTTCTTCATATGTATAACCCAGGATCAGGATAGGTTTGCTGATTCCAGCTCTTCTTAACTCCATTCCCTCTTCCACTGTAGCAACCGCAATCCCCCAGATATAGGAAAGCGGCGCAATCTCACGTGCCAGCGGAACTGCCCCGTGTCCATAACCGTCCGCCTTTAGTACAGCGATGATCTTGGTATCCCTGTGAATGTTTTTTTTCATACTCTCCAGATTATATAAAACTGCGTCCAGATCTACTGCAGCATAAATCCTGCTCTGTATTTTCATGATTTTCCCTCTTTTCCTTCCAGACTGCAGAGAATCTCTGAAATTCCCTGTATCATGTCTCCTGCAAGCATCCCTGCCCTGCCTTTTACTTTCGCAGTTCTGTCACCTGCGCATCCATGAAGGCAGACCCCCAGGACTGCCGCTTCCCTCGGCATGATTTTCTGTGCCAGAAGCCCCAGGATAGTTCCTGTCAGTACATCACCGCTTCCAGCAGTTGCCATACCATCGTTGCCTGACAAATTGATCCAGCAGCAAGTCCCATCGCTTACAATGGTCCTGGCATCCTTACATACCATAATGGCGCGGTACTCTTTTGCCGCTTCTCTGGTAATCCGGACAGGATCTTCTTTCCAGGCGGAAATTTCTATATCCGTGAGCCTGGAAAATTCCCCAAGGTGTGGGGTGAGAATTACCTGCGCCCTGCATTTTTTTAGTTTTTCTTTATACTTGGGCAGTATATTTATGGCATCTGCATCCAATACCAACGGGCAGGTACACTCTTCCAAAAGTGTTTTCAGAAGTATCTGCGCCTGCAGGCCGGTCCCGACTCCCGGTCCCATGCCTGCAGTATCTGCCCAGGCAAGTCCTTCTCTTACTGCAGCCTTTAAGTCTGTTTCATCATCATAAGTGAGAAGCATTGCCTCTGGAAAGCAGGAAAACAGCTGACGATTTTCTTTTCTGGTACAGATCTTCAGCATTCCTGCTCCGGCTCTCATTGCCGCAAGGCCGCTGAGATAGGCTGCACCGAAAATATCTCTGCTTCCCGCAATAAGAAAAATCTTCCCAAAAGAACCCTTGTTTCCGCTGGGATTTCTTTTGATCTTCCTTAAGTCTTCCTGTCCGCAGGCAAAGACTTCTGTATCAGAAAGAGGAAAAGTATGCCGGTAAATACCGATATCTGCTGTAATTATTTTTCCGGTATACGCCGCCCCCGGATAGAGGCACATCCCTGCTTTTTTATATGCGAAAGTCACAGTCAGATCTGCCTTTACCGCGTCCCCCAAAATTTTTCCGGTATCTGCACAGATACCGGAAGGAATATCTACCGCTGCCACTCTGCATCCGGACTTATTGATATCCTCCACTGCCTTTTTGTATTTTCCTTCCAGGTTTCTGGACAGCCCTACGCCCAGAAGTGAATCTACTATAGTAGTATATTCACTGCACTGATAAGTCTTGACAAAGGAAATTCCGTATTTTTCAGCAATTTCTATCTGTTTCTTCATTTCCTGTGTAAAATGTTCCGGATTTCCCAGAATACAGACATCTGCTTTATACCCTCTCAAGGTGAGAATTCTTGCTGCTGCAACTCCGTCCGCACCATTATTTCCTCCACCGCACAAGAGTAAGATCTTGCCGGATAAAAATCCTTCCTTTTCCATAGCATCGCATACGGAAAGAGCTGCTCTCTCCATCAGCACCAGCGAAGGAATTCCCATTTCATCTATTGTTGCTTTATCCAGGGCTTTCATCTGGCTTCCTGACACGATCTGTTCCATTCTTCCACCTGCTTTCCTGTTGAAACATAAAAACTTTTTGTATTTTACCACAAATTCTGTTCTCAGAAAAGGCTGCTGTAAAATTTCTTTTACCGCAGCCTTCTCCTGGACAAGAAAACTCTTACTCCTCTTTTTTCTGATGCTCTGTCACATAACAGTTCAGGTTGTAGGAAAGCCTCATCAAGCTTTCTGATAAATGCACATTTTCTACGATAACATCCTCCGGTACATCCAGATCCAGATGGGCGAAATTCCAGATTGCTTTAATGCCGTGCTGTACCAGGAAATCAGCAGTCTCTGCTGCATTGTTCTTGGGCAGAGTCAGCGCTGCGATCTGTACCTCCTGTTCTTTTAAAAACTCCGGGAGCTCATCCATCATGCGGATCTGGTTTCCTCTGATGGAAATCCCTTTCAGTACAGGATTCACATCAAAAATGCCTACCACCTTAAAGCCTCTTTTCTCAAATTTCACATAGTTGGCAAGTGCCTGGCCAAGATTTCCCGCACCGATAATGATCATATGATGGATCTTATCAAGCCCTAAAATTTTCCCGATTTCTGTATACAGATATGGAACATTGTAGCCATACCCCTGTTGTCCGAACCCGCCGAAATTGTTTAAATCCTGACGAATCTGGGAAGCGGTCACTCTCATTTTTTCACTGAGCTCATTAGAAGAAATTCTTTCCACGCCCTCTTCCATAAGCTCTCCTAAATATCTGTAATATCGGGGGAGTCTTCTGATTACTGCTTTTGATATGCTCTTCTGGTCCACGACGATCCCTCCTGTTGTCTAAAATCAGAACTACTGATTTTATTATATATAATCGTTAAAATAAAGTCAATTATTATTCATTTTATCTGTTGTCAAATGAGAATTTTCGTGTTACTATTCAGCCATATGCAATTATGAAACACAAAGGAGAACTGATCGTTATGATACTTGCATGTCAGAATATTGAAAAATCTTTTAACGGCGTGACACTGATCCATGACGCCTCTTTTCATATAGAAGAACGGGAAAAAGCCGCCCTGGTGGGCATTAACGGTGCAGGAAAATCCACTCTGCTGCGGATTATCATGGGAGAAATCCCTGCGGATTCCGGACAGGTAATTCTCTCCAAAGGGAAGACCATCGGCTATCTGGCGCAGCATCAGGATCTTACCGGAGGTATGAGTATTTACGATTCCCTTCTTCAGGTAAAAAAGCACATTCTGGATATAGAGCTTCGCATGAGGCAAATAGAAGGTAATATGAAGAACGCTGCCGGCGATGAATTGACTCATCTGATGGAAACCTATTCCCGTCTGACTCACGAGTTTGAAGTAGAAAACGGATATGCCTACAAAAGTGAGCTGACAGGGGTTTTAAAAGGACTGGGATTTGAGGAAGAAGATTTTTCAAAGGATATCTCTACCCTCTCAGGAGGTCAGAAAACCCGGGTTGCTCTGGGAAGGCTTTTGCTTTCAAGCCCTGATATTATCCTTCTGGATGAACCTACGAACCATCTGGACATGGACTCTATTGCCTGGCTGGAAACTTACCTTCTGAATTATCCCGGAGCTGTTTTTATTGTCTCCCATGACCGGTATTTCCTAGATAAGGTAGTGACAAAAATCATTGATATAGACAATACGAAGGTGGCTTCCTACAGCGGAAATTACACCGCTTACAGTGAGAAAAAGGCACTTTTGCGGAAGGCTGCATATCAGGCTTATCTCAACCAGCAGCAGGAGATTAAACATCAGGAGGAAGTAATTGCCAAGCTCCGCCAGTTTAACCGTGAAAAATCCATCCGCAGAGCAGAAAGCCGTGAAAAAATGCTGGAGAAAATGGATGTCCTGGAGAAACCCGTTGAAGTTGATGATGCTATGAAAATCTCTTTAAAGCCGCGGATCACCAGCGGAAATGATGTGCTTACTGTAGAACATCTAAGCAAATCTTTTCCTGGTCTGCCTTTGTTTGAGGACTTAAATTTTTCTGTCAAAAGAGGGGAACGGGTGGCAATCATTGGAAATAACGGCACAGGCAAGACCACCATCCTGAAGATTTTAAACCAGGTCATTCCCGCGGACAGCGGAAGCTTTCATCTTGGAAGCAAGGTCCATATTGGATATTATGATCAGGAACATCACGTACTTCACATGGAAAAAAACGTATTTGAAGAAATTTCTGACGATTATCCCAAGCTTACCAACACAGAAATACGAAATCTTCTTGCCGCCTTTCTTTTCACCGGAGATGACGTGTTTAAAAAGATTTCTTCTTTAAGCGGCGGGGAGAGGGGACGGGTCTCTCTTGCAAAGCTGATGCTCTCAGAAGCCAATTTTCTCATCCTGGATGAGCCTACCAACCATCTGGATATTACTTCCAAGGAAATTCTGGAAGAAGCCCTCAATAATTACGAAGGAACTGTTCTTTATGTATCCCATGACCGATACTTCATTAACAGAACAGCTACCAGAATTTTAGATCTTACCAACCAGAAGCTGGTAAATTATATCGGAAATTATGATTACTATCTTGAAAAAAAGGAAGAGCTCACCCGCATCTATGCTCCTGAACAGGAAAAAGAGCTTTCCATTCCTTCTGTTTCTGTGGGCAAGCTGGACTGGAAACAGCAGAAAGAAGAACAGGCACGATTGAGAAAACGTGAAAATGACTTAAAGAAAACAGAAAAAGCCATCGAAGAACTTGAAGAAAGAGACACTGAAATTGATGAAGAAATGGCCCTTCCCGAAACTGCTACCAATGCGGCAGAGTGTATCAGACTCTCCAAAGAAAAAGCAGAGATTGCTCAGAAGCTGGAAGAACTTTATGCCAGATGGGAAGAATTGGCAGAATAACATGAATAAAGCCCGAAATCTGTTTGGAGGTATTGTCAAAGGTACCGTTCAGATTTCGGGCAAGTTTTTATTTTTCTAATTCTTTTCTGATTTCCAGAATAAATTCTCTGCTGTTCAAAATGACTGGATTTTCCAGACTGGTGATCAGTGCCAAGTCTTTTGTCATTTTTCCGTTTTCAATAACAGAAACGGTAGCCTTTTCCAGTCTGTCCGCAAATTCCTGAAGTGCCTGACTGCCATCCAGTTCTCCTCTTTTTCTCAAGGCTCCTGTCCAGGCAAAAATGGTGGCAACTGAGTTGGTAGAAGTCTCCTCACCTTTTAAATGTTTGTAATAGTGGCGCTGCACGGTTCCATGGGCAGCTTCATACTCAAAATATCCGTGAGGGGATACCAGTACAGAAGTCATCATGGCAAGAGAACCAAAAGCGGAGGAAACCATATCACTCATTACATCTCCGTCATAGTTCTTGCATGCCCAGATAAATCCGCCCTCTGCTTTCATAACTCTCGCTACTGCGTCATCTATAAGTGTATAAAAATATGTTATGCCTGCCTCTTTGAATTTTTCCTCATATTCTTTTTCAAAAATTTCCTGGAAAATATCTTTAAAAGTATGGTCGTATTTCTTAGAAATTGTATCTTTTGTAGCAAACCACACATCCTGTCTGGTATCCAATGCATATGTAAAACAGCTTCTTGCAAAGCTTTCGATAGACTGGTTTAAATTATGCATGCCCTGCGCCACACCGGGACCTGTAAATTCATGAACCAGCTCTCTGGTCTGGGTACCGTCTGCAGCTGTATAGACCAGTTCAACTTTGCCTGGTCCGGGGATCACCATCTCCGTATTTTTATATACATCTCCGTAAGCATGTCTCGCCAGAGTAATTGGTTTTTTCCAGTTCTTTACGCATGGTTCAATGCCTTTTACCACAATAGGCGCACGGAATACAGTTCCGTCCAGCATAGAACGGATGGTTCCATTGGGGCTTTTATACATTTCTTTTAAATGATACTCCTCCATACGCGCTGCATTTGGAGTAATGGTGGCGCATTTTACAGCCACTTTGTACTTCTTTGTAGCATTGGCAGCATCTGCGGTTACCTGGTCATTCGTCTCATTTCTGTGCTCCAGCCCCAAGTCATAATACTCTGTCTTTAAATCAACAAAAGGTTCCAAAAGTTCCTCCTTGATTATTTTCCAGAGGATTCTGGTCATCTCATCTCCGTCCATCTCCACCAGGGGAGTTGTCATTGGAATTTTTGCCATGATATTTCTCCTTTCCCGCTATTTAATCTCTTCTCGTAATACTTTTTCCAGATCACAGTTTTTCAGGTTTTCAATAGTGTTGAAAATATGTCTGCACGCTGCCTGCTCTGCTTTTTCTGCCTCATGGTTTTTTATGGCATCCAGGATTTCTCTGTGTTCACTGTTTGAAGGGCGCACCCGCATCCGGTATCTGACAGATGCCATTCGTACCCGCTGAAGATATTCATGAAAATCTGAAAGTGTATGTGCGAGGATCCTGCTTCCTGATGCCTCATATAAAAGCTGGTGAAATCTCCCGTCCTGCTGGCAGACCTGGTCATAGTTTCCCCGGTCTGCATGGTAGTCCGAAAGGACGATTGCTTCCTCCATACCTTCTTCCTGTTCTCTGGTAATTTTTTCTGCCGCCATCGCTGCGCACAGCCCTTCCAGCCGGGCGCGGATCTGATACATATCCATTACATCTTTTACTGAAATTCCGGTGACGAAAGCTCCCTTATTGGGGATAAGCTGCACCAGTCCTTCCAGCTCCAGCTGGCGGATAGCCTCTCTTACGGGAGTACGGCTTACACCAAGTTCTTTTCCGATAGTACACTCTACCAGCTCGTCGCCTTTTTTGTAGCGGCCTTTTAAGATATCGTTCCTGATTTTTTCAAATACTTTGCCTCTTAATGTTTTTCCTTCTCCTGTCATTTTCCCTTTGTCCTGTTCTTAAGCGTCTGTTTTTTATTCGCACTCTAATGTAATGCCCAGACGGTCACAGCTTTCCCCTATCACCGCCAGCAGCTCTTCATCTGTCAGAACGGTTACTCTTCCGTCTTCATACTGTTTGTCCACCCATGCTTTTACCATAACTGCCAGCTCACTGTTTTTATCAATCTGCCGGTCTCCTGACAGCCGGAAATGATTGTTGATCCAATGAGCGATGCCTGCCAGACCAGAAGTGTTGCTCACTGCCACCTGGGGTGGCCTTTTCAGAAACTTGTCTGTATCAAAAATATTATAGATCTCCTCATTTTTCAAAAGCCCGTCTGCATGGATGCCTGCTCGCGTTACATTAAAAGCCGTTCCTATGAAAGGTGTCATAGGCGGAATTTTGTAGCCGATTTCTTTTTCATAATATTCAGCAAGCTCTGTGATTACTGTGGTATCCATTCCATCCAGGGTTCCTTTTAGCTGAGCGTATTCAAAAATCATTGCCTCAAGAGGTGTATTTCCTGTCCTCTCTCCGATCCCGAACAGAGAGCAGTTAACTCCGCAGGCACCATAGAGCCATGCTGTGGTAGAATTGCTCACTGCTTTATAAAAATCATTATGACCATGAAATTCAATCAGTTCGGAAGGAATCCCTGCATGGGTCATGATACCGTAGATAATGCCTGGAACAGATCTCGGAATCACGGCACCAGGATAGTTCACCCCATATCCCATAGTGTCACAGCATCTTACTTTAATGGGAATGGAATATTCTTCCATCAGCTTTGTCAGCTCCAGGCAGAAGGGGATCACATAACCGTAGATATCTGCTCTGGTGATATCTTCCAGATGACATCTTGGGCTGATGCCGATTTCCAGGCAGTCCCGTATAACACTTAAATAATGCTCCATTGCCTGCTTTCTCGTCATTTTCATTTTATAAAAAATATGATAGTCGGAGCAGCTTACTAAAATACCTGTCTCTTTTAATCCAATATCCTTTACCAGTTCAAAATCTTTCTTGCTGGCACGGATCCAGCTGGTAACCTCCGGAAATGCATAACCTTTTTCCAGACATTTCTCCACTGCATCCCTGTCCTTTTTGCTGTACAGGAAAAACTCACTCTGCCTGATTTTTCCGTTTGGCCCTCCCAGCCTGTGGAGATATTCATAGATTTTTACAATCTGCTCTGTACTGTAGGGAGCCCTGGACTGCTGTCCGTCACGAAAAGTGGTATCTGTGATCCAGATGTCATCCGGCATGTGGTGAGGAACAATCCTGTCATTAAAAGCAATTCTTGGTATCTCTGTGTAAGGAAAAAGATTGCGGAACACATTCGGTTTTTCCACATCTACCAGAGGATACATATGCTCTTCCAGTTCCAGTAAATTTGTATGGTAATTCATTCTGACAGCTCTGTCTATCATATCAATCACTCCTGTCTGCTGCAATAGAAATTTTTCTTTTGTTCTTCACTCTTGCATTCTAATACTCTGCCTTGGTGAATCACTTGTATTATTGTATACAATTATACAAAAGATGTCAATACCGTTTTTTGCTTTTTCAAAAAAATAAAAAACGCTCCGGGACAAAAAGTCCCCAGCCCTGGAGGTTGTGAGAATACCCCAAATTTTTTGCTGTTCTTTTTAATCTTTTCTTGATCTCAAGATTTGTATAGGCAGGATCTTTCTCAAGCAGCAGGGCAATGCCGCCGGAAACCCGTGGTGTTGACATGGAGGTTCCGCTCTTCCTTGTGTAGGGAAACCCGCTGATTTTATTGGAACAGGAAAGAATTTCGTTGCCCGGGGCCACAATATCCGGTTTACTGACACATTCCCTGGTGGGGCCTCTTCCGGAAATCCCCTGATTTTGAAACAACATGTCGGAAGATCCTACTGTAATAATTTTTTTGCTGCTTCCTGGAGCTGTGATGCTTCCTTGTCCGGGACCTTGGTTTCCTGCCGCGGCTACTACTACAAGACCGCTGTCCCATGCATCTTCTACTGCCTGTATCAGCCTTTCATGCCCAAATCTTTCCGTGGTTCCCACAGAAATGTTTACGATACGGATTTTGTAGGTTTCTCTGTTTTCCTGTATCCAGTCCAAAGCACGGATAACGGTATCCTGACTTCCGTTTCCCTTATCATCCAGTACTTTCAAAGCGATCAGTCCGCAGCCGGGAGCAATTCCTCTGCACTTTCCTCCTGAAGCTTTTCCGCTTCCCCCCAAAATTCCCATGACATGGGTACCATGTCCGCAGTCATCATAGGGGACAGTCCTTTTATTTACAAAATCCTGAAACGCCCAGATGCGGCTGTCAAAATCTACATGAGGAAAGATTCCCGTATCCAGCACGGCAACGCCTACGCCCTTTCCGGTCAGATTTTTTTCCACGTAAGACACTTCCTTTCCTGCTGCGCAGTATACTACTATCCTATGCAAATTTTCCTTTCCTGTCTCATAAACTAATGAAAACAGACTGCATACACAGGGAGCCTTTATGCCTGACATAAAAGAGATGATACTTTCCGAAGAATATGCCGATATCATTCTTCCTGCTTTCCCCTGCTTTCTGCATCAGTATCAGGAACAAGGAGCGCAGCTTTTCAATGATTTCTACGGTATGATACACTATCCGCTAGAAAATCAGATTTTTGTAGATACCTACGGGGGCGGATTCTATTACTATACCATTCCTAAACTTTATAGTTTACTGGATTCTGTAAATCTGGACGCTTCCGGCATCACTGCCGTTCAGAACCAGCCGGTACTGAATCTGAAAGGAAAAGATATCATTCTTGGATTTATCGATACAGGAATCGACTATACGCATCCGGCATTCCGCCTGCCTTCCGGAGAAACACGCATTCAGGGAATCTGGGATCAGACGATACAGAGCGGAGCAACGCCCTATGATCTGGCATATGGAACAGCTTATTCCCGTGAAATGATCAATCAGGCACTGGAGGCAGAGGATCCTTTTTCTGTGATTCCAACCACAGATGAAAACGGACACGGAACTTTTCTGGCTGGCATTGCCGCAGGAAGTACACTGCCAGAAAACGATTTTAACGGTGCGGCCCCGGAGGCAGTCATTGCCGTAGTGAAACTAAAAGAAGCAAAACAATACTTAAAAGAGCTCTTCTATGTCACCGGTTCTGCTCCTGCCTATCAAATGACTGATATTATGATGGGAATCCGTTATCTTTTAAAACTTTCACAGGAACTTGCCAAGCCTCTTGTGATCTGTCTGGGTCTCGGAACAAACCAGGGATCACATTCTGGAAGTGCGCCTCTCGACAGCATGTTTTCACAGGCAAAAAGTCCCCGTGGTTTTCATGTAGTGACTGCTGCCGGAAACGAAGCCGGCAAAGCGCACCACTATTACGGAAACGCACTTTCTGACCCCGCAGAATACACTGCTGTGGAGGTTTTGGTAGAATCCGGCACCAAAGGTTTCTGTCTGGAATTGTGGGGGCAGCCGCCGGAAATTTACTCTGTAGGGTTTGAGTCGCCTCTTGGAGAGGTCATCCAGAAAATTCCTTCCCGCATCAGTTACTCGGACAACATTTCTTTTGTATTGGAACGGACCAAGATTTTTGTGAGTTCTGAAATCCTCCAGACTGTTTCAGGAAACCAGATGATCTTCATACG
>CALWHD010000030.1 GCA_944380235.1 uncultured Blautia sp. | reverse complement strand
TCAGCTCCAGCCAGATCGACCGGCTGAAGAAAAACTGCTACGTGTCCACCCACACCATCGAGAAGCTCTGCTTTCTGCTGCAGTGCAATGTGGAGGATATCATGACGGTGTATCCCGATCCGGAACCATCAACAGTTTCTTCAGAAGTAAAATAAGTTATAAAAGCCTGTGGCCGCACATATCGACGGCCACAGGCTTTTATAAAATTACTCCTCTTGTCTTCAGCTTATACTGTAATTCTTTTCTGTCAATACCATTTACGTCTTTCACCTTTTCGCTATCCTGCAGCACCATTGCAGCCGCCATTCCTGCTGCCTGCCCCAACGCTGATGTGGTCGGCGTTGTTCTAATTGCGGCCTGTGCTTCAAAGGATGCAGAAATACAACGCCCTGTGACTAACAAATTACTGATCTCCCGGCATATCATTACTTCGTAGGGAATACTATAATAACCCTGTTCTCCCATTTTAAATATACTTTTCGTACCCTGTCCATCCGGATTATGGACATCTATCGGATAGGCAGCCAACGCAATTCTGGTTTCAAATTGCGTTCCTTTTATAATGTCTCCCGCTGTCAGAGTATAGATTCCCTCTAATTGCCGTGATCCTCTGATTCCAACAGATGGTCCCGTATATTCCAACACAGCATCTTTAAAACCTGGAACATATTTTTTCAAAAAATAATCCAATTCGTTACATTGAATCCTTCCCACCCTTTCTGCTTGGCTAAGTCCCCTTACTGTGGTTCCGTCCAATTCTGTGATTCTTGTTGTGTTTACAATAAATTCTCCTTTTCGATCAGTTTCAAACATCAACAATTCCTCCCTTTTAAAATGGAGGATGCCTTTTTCCCTAGCCATCTTCATTTCTTCTGAAAAGCCAGCTATAGACAGATGCCCAGATTCTCTCAAAAGCTGCTCTTTTCCGTATAATCGCGGAAATTTTTCTATATTTTTTAATATATAATCTAGAAGTTGATCTCTATCAACATTACAATATTTCGCATTCATTGTCATTGGCTGGCTTTTGCCATCTGACTCTCTCCCCTTCTTCATTGGAGCACCAGCGTAATACGCCAAATCGCCATCTCCGGTAGCGTCAATAAAAATATCCGCATTCACCCAAAATAACCCCTCTGGTCCACTTACCAAAACACGACTGATCTTGCCTTGACATTTCTCTGCTCCAACCACCGAAACGTGAAAAAAAGTTTCACATCCCGCTTCTTCTGTCATTTCATCCAATACTAGTTTCATACCTTCGGCAGAAAACGGAGTCAAATAACTGATATATCCTGTCGTATCTCTCACATGCCCGCATGAGTAACCATTTCTTTTCAACCGCTCTGTCAGTTCTTCAAACAGGCCGCCTATTACCTGCCGATCTCTAGAGTGGCCTGTCATCATTGGACCCACACCACAACACGTCAATGTTCCCCCTAGGCAACTGCCGCTATCCAGTAGTAAAACCTTCTTCCCCATTCTAGCCGCAGTTACAGCAGCAAAAGTTCCAGCTAGCCCACCTCCCGCTACCACAATTTCATAAAATTCATTATTACTATTCATTATGTATCCTCTCCTTAAAAATATGCCGCTATCAAATTCTGCTGACAGCGGCATATTCAACTGATAATCAAACAATATTTACTTCTTCAATTGCACAGTTTAATAAGGCCTTCATATATCCTATGGAATACGCAAAAGCTGAATCTGTCCCTCCACAGGATGACACAAACTGAGGAACATGATCCACATGTATAGTTCCGTCATAATTGCAGCGAACCAACTGTTTCATGGCCTCATACATGTTCATATAACCATCTTCCAGCAGCGTTTCTTCAAAGTAAGGAATTGTTGAGCTAACATTACGAAAATGAACAATAAAGATTTTATTTCTTTCCGTAAAATATTTGATATCTTCCAGCAGATTTCCAAAATGCGCTCCACCCTCCAGCCAGCATCCCATGCACAATTTCATTCCCAGATAAGGACTGTTTCCTGCAATTTCAAATGCTTTTTTGTACGCCTCCGCCGTGGTAATCAGATTGGGAATCCCTAAAAGGCAGTCAACAGGCGGATCATTTGGATGCAGCGCGATCCGGATGTCATATTCTTCACAGACCGGCTGAACTCTCTCCCACCAGTATCGAAAGTTATCCCACATTTCTTCTTTGGAATACTCTCTTCCATGGCTGTACGGTCTTTTTTTCATCTCCTCTACATCTACAATTCTTCCTACTGCTCCCCGGGTATACTCTCCCACTCCAAAGCGCGTCGTCAACACCTCATTTGGCTCCCAAGTCATATATGTAACCGGGATTCCCGCTTTTCTCAAAAGTATATTAAAGGAATTATACCGTTCAATTGCACGGTCACGGTCTGGAAGTCCCAGATGAATTGAAGCATTTTTGTAAATATGGGTATTTCCCCCGTCTGTCACCACAAATCCCATAGTTGTAAGTTTGTCAACAAATTTCATGACAGAATCATAATCGGTATCTTCATCTCGAAACATGGCATAAACATACTTTATTCCCATTTGCTTCAGAAAAAGGAGCTGATCATCTCCATACGAAGAATCTACCTTTTGCTGTACTCGTATTTTTGTTCCTAACATGTATACACACTCCTCTGTTTTACTGTTCCCAATACATAGCTTCCGGAGTCCATTGTGTGAGACTCATTTCATACATCCCAACATCTTGAAGTCCCTTCTGGCTAAAGCTGTAATTATACAGCACGCTCATCGGAAACAGCAAAGCATAATCTTCCACCATTAACTTAGATGCTTTTTGAAGCAGAGTCTTTTTTTCATCAAGAGTTTTTGCTGCTCTCGCTCCAAAAAGTGCTTCTTCATAATCTTCCGGGAACAGCATGATTCCCTGATTCTTAATACCTTCAGAAGAATATAAACGAATATAATTATTAGTAAAATCCATCTGTCCGGCGCCTTTTCCGATAATAATTCCCTGCATGTTGTCTTCCTTCTGCATAGCCGCCATAACCGAATTATCCAAAGTTTCTACCTCTGCCTGAATTCCGATTTGAGAGAGTGCCGCCTGAAGCGCTACAGCTGTATCATTATCTCTAGAGATCGTATAGATCGTCGTCTCAAAACCATCCGGATACCCTGCTTCTGCCAGTAAAGATTTCGCTAAATCCAGATCGTATTCATAAAATTTCACCTCAGGATTGTATGCCCAAGAATCTTTTGTAGCAAACTGATTAGAAGCCTCTCCCAAACCTCCAGAAAGAGCTTTTGCCACATTATCCCAATCAATGCAATGCATAATAGCTTGTCTTACCTTTAAATTGCCCGTTGGATACGTAGTGTCCTTACTATTAAAGAGAACATATTTTAAATTTGCCATATTAGCGCTCTCGCGTCCCATATTTTCAAAACCAGAAGCCTGCACCGTCTGAATTACTGTACCATCAATAGTATTTAATACGTCTACTTCTCCGTTTAAAAATGCTGACACCTGAGTATTCGTATCTGGAATCACTACAAACTCTACTGAATCTACATAGGGCTGTCCCTCAATGCGGTAATTTTCATTTTTTACATACTTCAATGAACTTCCGGCCACATAAGAATCGAATACAAATGGACCTGTTCCAACTACATGGATCTTGCACCATTCCTCTCCATTCTTCTCATACGCTTCTTTTGAGATAATGTGAAGTCCTCCTATTACTTCATCCCAATTATTGGCCCACTCATCAAAATGAACCGTAACTGTCAGATTATCGTCCGCTGTGACAGATGTAGGATTTCCTATTTCAGAACCTTTTCCGTTGGCAATGTATTGTTCAATATTCCAAGCCACTGCATCTGCATTGCATGGACTTCCGTCATGGAATTCAACTCCGTCTCTTAGTTTTATTGTAAAAGTCAAAGCGTCAGGATCTGTAATAAATTCCTCTGCCAGCCATGGCTGCGTAGTTCCATCTTCTGTCAATCTCCCCAAGGACTCAGCTGCCGGAGAGGCAAACCATCTGTCGCCGGTGGTAGACGACTGCGGCAAATACAACGTTACTGGTCCTTCTATCGTAGATATTTTGACATCTCCCCCGTATGCAATTTCTACATCATCTTCACCTGCACTTTCTGATTTCGTCTGCTCTGACTCCTTCTGGGTCTGCGCCGATTCCTGTTTAGTCTGTGAAGTTCCACAGCCCCCCAGTACCGTTACAGCCATTACCGCCGCCAAAAGCATTGCCATTTTCTTCTTCATAAATAAAATCCTCCTTTTGATTATTTCTTACTCATATAAAAAACAGGCTACGAAATGTCCGCCTCCCGTATCCCTCAGCGGGGGAACCGCTTCCCGGCATTTTTCTTTCGCATGTTCACAGCGGTCCTGAAACGGGCAGCCTATGGGTCTTTTAGTTAAACTGGGAACCTCTCCTCTGATAGGTACTCTTTTTCTTCCTGCTTCTACCACAGGATCAGCTACAGGAACCGCGGAAAGCAAAGCTTTTGTATACGGATGGAGAGTATTATTGTATAATTCGTCGCATTCTGCTATTTCCATAATTCTTCCCAAATACATAACCAAAATACGATCACTGATATGTTTTACAACCGCAAGATCATGGGCTATAAACAGATATGAGATACCTAATTTTGCCTGAAGCTCTTCTAACAAATTTATAATCTGCGCTTGTATGGAAACATCCAAAGCTGAGATAGGTTCATCACAAATGATGATATCTGGGTTTGAAGAAAGTGCTCTTGCAATTCCGATTCTCTGCCTCTGTCCCCCTGAAAATTCATGAGGTACTCTTCCCTTCAGAGATGGATCTAAACCTACAAGCCGGAACAGCTCATCTACTTTTGTATGATACTCCTCTTTCGTTTTTACTGCTCCATTCAGTTTCAACGATTCCCCAACTATAGACTCCGCTGTCTGACGTGGATCCAGAGAGGAAAAAGGATCCTGAAAAATCATTGCTATTTTAGGCCTTATTTTTTTTAACTCTCTGTCCTTTAAATGGGTTATTTCTCTTCCCTTAAATAAAATAGTTCCTGACTCTGGTTCATAAACCCGCATGAGACATCTCGCCACCGTTGTTTTTCCGCATCCGCTCTCTCCAACTATTCCCAGCGTTTCCCCCTTTTTCAAGAAAAAGGTGATATCTTCTATTGCCTTGACTTCCCCAACCTTTTTTCTCATGATTCCTTTATATATAGGAAAATACTTTTTTATATTTGATACTTCCAGACAATTTTCTTTATATGCCTTTCTTAGCGGAGCTTTTTTTACTTCTTTTTCATCAATCTCTCTTTTCTTTTGTTTCTTTTCTTCTTCTGTCAGTAAGCAAGCTGCAAAATGGTCCTTCCTTATTTCTTTCAAATCTGGTTTTATTTCTTTTTTGCATTTGTCCATACGATATTCGCATCTATCATAAAACGGACAATACTCTGGCCTTTCTGCCGGGTTTGGCGGTAATCCCTCTATCGGAATCAAAACTCTCTCTTTGGGATCATCTAGTCTTGGAATTGCCCGGAGCAGCGCTCTAGTATATGGATGTTCCGGATGAGAAAATAAGTCTTCTGCATGAGCCATTTCCATAACACCGCCCGAATACATTACATAAATCCGTTCTGCAAATCTGGCTACAATTCCCAAATTATGAGTCACAATAATTACCGCAGTACCCGTTTTCTTTGCGATATCGCGAATCATCTCCAAAAGCTGGGACTGAGTGGTTACATCCAGTGCAGTCGTTGCCTCATCTGCCACTAGAATTGTCGGATGAGAAGACATAGCCATTGCAATCATAATCCTTTGTCTCATGCCGCCCGAAAACTGCTGCGGATAGTAATGAAATCTCTGTTCTGCATCTGGAATGTTAACCATTTTCAGCATTTCTATTGTTTGCTTCCGGGCTTCTTCTTTTGACAGATTCAGATGCTCCATAATATTTTCCTGAATCTGATATCCTATCGTCAAAACTGGATTTAAAGAGGTCATCGGTTCTTGAAAAATCATACTGATTTTTCCTCCTCTTATCCTGCGGATTTCCTCACTATCTGAGCCGTAGTTTAAAACATTTTCCTGCTCGCCTTTTAAGTACACCTCCCCTCCAGTCACTCTTCCCGGCGAGCTTATAAGCTGCAACATACTCATCATAGTAACCGACTTGCCGCTTCCGGATTCTCCTACAATCCCGATAATCTCCCCCTCATCTAAGTACATGGAAACGCCGTCTACCGCTCGAACCCGTTTCCCATCCGTTTTAAATTCCGTCTGAATATTTTTTAATTCTAACAGATGTTCCATATATGCCTCCTACAACTCACCACGAAGCCTTGGATCCAGAGCATCCCGAATCCCATCTCCAAACATATTTAAGCAAATCACCAACACTGCCACACAAATTCCAGGGGTCAGCGCAAATACCGGATTCTGCAGAAGAAATACCCTGCCTTCACTTACCATACTTCCCCATGAGGCGGTAGGAGCACTGATTCCTAATCCCAAAAAGCTCAACCCAGCCTCTGATAAAATAGTACTTCCTACCTGCTGTGTCATCATAACTATGATTGGAGAAATACTGTTAGGAAGTATGTGCCGGAACATAATTTGAAAATTGGAATTTCCCTGCAATTTCGCCGCCATAACATAATCAGATTCTTTTATGGATAAGACCTGTCCTCTCATCATCCTAATATATCCTGCCATGGAAGAAATTCCCAAAATAACAGCCAGATTTCTGATTCCGCTTCCAAATACTGCCGTCAATGCCATTGCTAAAACTACCTGCGGAATAGCCCTTACAGCTTCTGTTAAACGGGTAATTATATCATCCACTATACCGCCAAAATATCCTGCCACCATCCCGAAAAATGTACCGATCACACAAGCGATAATTACTGCAAGTACCCCTATAATAAGACTGACTCTGGTTCCGTAAACGATACGGCTCAGCACATCTCTTCCGTATGAATCCGTCCCTAACAGATGTGTTTTCGACGGTCCTTCAAGAAACGCCGCAAAATCTGCATAGTCTGGATCATAAGGAGCAATATACGGGGCAAAAAAAGCAGTAATAATAAAAAGGATTACCACAGCGCCGCAAAATACCACTATCTTTCTCGAAAACAAAGCACGCAGAAATTTTTCGACCGATTCACTACTTCCTTTCATTCTCTTTACCCCCTTATTCCACCCGTATCCTTGGATCTACTACTGCGTATAAAATGTCTGTAAGAAGATTTACCATACAGGCAACCAGAGCAGTGATCAGAACGCATGCCTGAACGACCGGCATATCCCTGGACGTAATTGCCTTTACAAACAAAGACCCCATTCCGGGAATGGAGAATACAGATTCCACAAACATAGAACCACCCAACATGCTACCCAACCGCATTCCCAAAATCGTTATGACTGGAATTAATCCATTTTTCAGTGCATGGACAAAAATAACCTTTCTGCGGCTCAGCCCTTTTGATCTAGCTGTTCTCACATAATCCTGTCTGATTACCTCCAGCATACTCGAGCGAGTCTGTCTTGTCGTCGTCGCTATTCCACCTAAAGAAAGACAGAACAAAGGCATGGCCGTCTGCTTTAAGCTGGTAATGATATCACCATCCCATGGGAATGAAAAACCATAAGATGGCAGCCAGCCCAATTTTAGGGAAAACACATACATTACCAACACTCCAACCCAGAACTGTGGCAGACAAGCTGTAATATTGGCAATCAAAGTAACCACATTGTCCAGCCCTTTTCCTCTGAACACGGCGCTTATAACACCAAATAGAATACCCAGCGGGATACTAATCAAAAATGCCAAAAAAGCCAGATATATCGTAATGGGAACCCTTTCTCCCAAAACTTCTGATGTTGCTTTATGAAACTGCGTTGACTGTCCCAGATCGCCGTGCAGCGCCTTATTCAGCCAGCTGAAATATCTCACGATCACAGGCTTATCCAATTCCAGTTCATAATATACCCGCTGATACTCTTCTTCTGAAACTTCCTCCCCCATCATGGCGTAGACCGGATCTCCCGGTATAAACGACATCAGCATGAATGTAAATACAGAAATTATGAACAGGATAATTCCCATCTGAGCAATACGTTTTAAAATATAAATCCCCAATTCTCTCCCTCCCAAATATCTGTTGATTTTTAAAAATATCTTGTTATAATGAATTACATACATACGATTTACATATGATATTTTTACTCCCCTCCTGTCTTTATCTCTCAGCTCATATGCAATCCGTACAATTATTATATACAAATCATACTATACAACGTGCACTTTTACCAATTCACAGTAATTATCGTTTTTATAATTGTTGCCTATGCTGCAATTATTGAACCTTAGTTGCTATCATTTTTGAAAGGAAGGGGATTTCATTGGATACCAGGTATATTTCTTATATTGTTGAAATAGCCGACCAGAAAAATATGACTAAGGCTGCTGAAAAATTGTTTGTATCCCAGCCATCTCTTAGCCAGTATTTATCTAAATTGGAACAAGAATTGGGAACACCTCTATTTCATAGAGTAAAAGGAGAATTGCTTCCTACCCCTGCTGGCGAACTATATGTGGACTGTGCTAGGAAAATTCTGGATATGAAAAAGAAATTGTACTGTGATATCGCCAATCTGACAAATTCCGGCCACATTAACGTGGCCACTACTGCCAGCTGGGCTCTTACTATGATTTCTGAATTAGTTCCCATTTTAAAAAAAAGATATCCTGATACCAGCATAGAACTGCTTGAGGGTAATTTAGTCCCGACCGAACAATTGTTGGCCGAAAAAAAAATCGACCTTGCTTTTGTTGCTATTAATTCTCTCCAGAATATTCCTGGAAGCGGTGAAGTTTTAGGTTCTGAAGAAATCCTTTTTGCTGCTCCAAAGCAACATCCGTCATGCCATGCATTAGAAGGAGTCTCCTCTTTAACAGCAGATCTTCTGTCCCAATATTTTGGCTCTGACGATTTTATTTTGCCACGCAGGGATTCCACTGTTAATCACGCAATCCAGGATTTCTTAAAATTGTGCCACATCAATTTTGAAGCTGTCTGCAACGTAAATCATATGACTACTATTTCCAATATGGTAGCAAATAAAGTGGGAGTTTCTTTTATCCCAAGTACCTGTCAACAGCCAAATTTGCCCATTCGATACTTCTCGTTGAGCCCTAAAATATATCGACTGAGCGCCATAATTTATCGCAATGACAGACCACTTACCAATGCTGAGAATTATTTACTGGAATTAGCACGAAATTACAAATTATTTCATCATTCCCATTGCCTACCATAATTTATTACACTATAATACGTTCAAGGAGACCTCACATGAAAGACATCATTTTCCTGCAGCCCGTATTCAAGCAGATGCTGTGGGGCGGCACCCGCCTGCGCACGGAATACGGCTACGACATTCCCGGCGACCACACCGGGGA
>CALWHD010000029.1 GCA_944380235.1 uncultured Blautia sp. | reverse complement strand
TCGCCAACCTGGACGGACTTTCTTTCTTCTGTATTAACTTCTTTGTGGTGACTGTCTACTGGCTCAGCGGCGGCAGGATCAGTACCGGATATTTTCAGATCGGTGATATTACTGCAGTGATTGAGTATGCTATGATGGTGCTGTTCTTTATGATGATGGCTCAGATGGTGATTCTGACTCTGCCCCGTGCTTTGGAATGTTGTGAAAGAATCCGGGAAGTGCTGGATCATTCACCGGAGATCCGGGACATGGTTACAGAGAACCCAAATGAAGCAAAGGATAAAAAAGAAGTGCTGTCATTCGAGGATGTATCCTTCCGATTCGCGGATGCGGAAGAGAATACCCTTCACCGGCTGAACTTTACCTGTCGCAGGGGAGAGACTACGGCCATTATCGGAGGAACCGGAAGCGGAAAATCCACCATAGCACTGTTGATGCTCCGTTTCCATGATGTAACAGCGGGAAGTGTCCGTCTGAACGGAACCGATATCCGCCAGGTGACCCAGGAATATCTGAGAGATCATATCGGATATGTGCAGCAGAAAGCGTGGCTGTTTTCCGGTACGGTCAGAGATAACCTGCGCTACAGCAATCCAAATGCCACAGATGAGGAAGTGATGCACGCCGCAGATGTGGCACAGGCAGGAGATTTTATCCGTTCTCTTCCTGACGGATTGGACTCCTATGTAGCCCAGGGCGGAACCAACTTTTCGGGAGGACAGAAACAGCGTCTTTCCATTGCCAGAGCATTAGTGAAGAAACCGGAGCTTTATATCTTTGACGACAGCTTTTCCGCACTGGACTTTAAGACAGATGCAGCTTTGAGGAAGGCTCTTGCCCCGGAAACCAGAGAAGCTGCCGTGGTGATCATTGCCCAGAGAGTCAGCTCTATCCGCCATGCGGACCAGATTATCGTCATAAATGAAGGCGAGATGGTCGGAAAGGGAACTCATGAGGAGCTGATGGAGCATTGCCCGGTGTATCGGGAAATTTCAGATTCGCAGACAAAGGAGGCATAAAGGAATGGTACAAAACATCAATAAAGCGCAGAATGTATGGAAGACCATCTCCCGTCTGGCTTGCCGGCTCCATGGACAGAGAGTCCGCCTGACGGTAGTGGCGATCTCCATTGTGATCTATGTGGGACTTAGTATTTGGAATCCCCTTTACAGCGCAAGAGTGATCGACCTGCTCTGGAACAGTGTGCAGACTGCATGGAAAGAAGGAACGCCCTTTGTCATTACCTGGGATCATATGGGTAAGGAGCTTGTCCAGCTTACCATCCAGTACTTTTTTACCTGGATCTTCTATTACCTTCAGTCGTATCTGATGGCAAACGTGGCGGAAACGCTGACCTGTACTCTGAGAACAGAGATCTCCCGGAAACTGAACCGGCTTCCCTTACGTTTTTTTGACCGGAATAAGGCGGGAGAGATCTTAAGCCGTGTGACCAGTGACCTGGATAAGATTGCAGAGGTACTCCAGACAGGACTGCTGAAACTGATCGTAGCCATCGGGACCATTATCGGATCCCTGATCGTTATGTTTATATACAGTGTTCCTCTGACGCTGATCTTCCTGCTGTTTATGGCAGCAGCGCTTCTGGTGACCAATTTTGTGGCAAAAAAGAGTCTTCGGAGTGCAATGGAAAGGCAGGAAACGATTGGAACCCTTACCGGTATTGCAGAAGAATATTACAAAGGCCGTGATGTGATCAAGGCTTATAACCATGAAAAACAGAGTATTGAACAGGTGAAGGCGGCCGCAGAGGAAAACCGCATAGCTAACCAGAGGGCGGATTTCCTCACCAACTGTGTGAATCCTCTGATCCGTCTTCTTACCAGGATTGCTCACGTAGTGATCGCCGTGATCGCAGGTAAAGCCATGTTGGAAGGTAGGATGACCGTAGGTGTTGTTCAGGCTTTCTTCCAGTACGTAAATCAGACAGCGGAACCTATGACAGAGGCTTCCTATATGATCAACTCTCTCCAGTCTGCACTGGCTTCTGCAGAAAGAACCTTCGAGCTGCTGGATGATGAGGAAGAGGTTCCGGACAAAACCACGGTAACAGACATCCACCGGGCGGAAGGACGGATCGGTTTTGAGCATGTAAGCTTTGGATATGATCCGGATAAGATACTGATGAAGGATATCAGCTTCAGGGCTGAACCGGGACAGAAGATTGCCGTAGTTGGAAGTACAGGAGCAGGAAAGACCACACTGATCAATCTGCTTATGAGATTCTATGAAATAAACGGCGGGAAGATCACTGTAGACGGAGTGCCTACTACGGAAATGAGCCGCAGCGGCCTGCGTAAGAATTTCGGTATGGTACTCCAGGACACCTGGCTTTTCGGCGGGACCATAGCAGAAAATATTGCTTATGGAAAAGAAGACGCTACCCGGGAAGAAATCATCGCAGCGGCAAAAGCGGCAAAAGTGGACTACTTTATCCGTACCATGCCTAAGGGCTATGATACGGTACTGGATAATGAGGCTTCCAATCTGTCCGCAGGACAGAAACAGCTTTTGACCATTGCCAGGGTATTCCTGTGCAATCCTCCGATCCTGATCCTGGATGAGGCTACCTCCAGTGTAGATACCAGAACCGAGGTGGAGATCGGAAAAGCAATGAAGAAGCTGATGAAAGGAAGGACCAGTTTTGTCATTGCCCACAGGCTTTCCACGATCCGGGATGCGGACATGATCCTGTTTATGGAAAAAGGAAATATCATCGAACAGGGAAATTATAAAGAACTGCTGGCAAAACAGAGAGCATACAAAAAACTCTATTACAGCCAGTTTGAATAAGAAAAACCTAAAAAGGTGCTGCCGAATTTGGCAGCACCTTTTTTTAACAGACCGTTTAAAGATTGTTTAATATCTTCCTCTCTTTTCTTTAGCTTTGCCATTTAACATAGTAAGCAAAGAAAAAAGAGAAAGAGAGGTCTGACTATGGAATATCTTGTGATCATACCGGCTCTGGATCCGGAACCCTGCCTGGAAAAGCTGGTGGATCGGCTCTGGGAGCTGGGAAATCAGGTTCTGGTTGTAGATGATGGCAGCAGAAGCGAGTATAAAGAATGTTTTCAGAGACTGGAGAAAAAATGTATTGTACTTCATCATAAGGAAAACAAAGGAAAAGGAGAGGCTATAAAAACGGCTCTTCAGTATATCCGATCGGAACTGTGGGAATATGGAGCGGTGGGGGTGATGGACGCAGACGGCCAGCATTTGCCGGAAGACATGGAGAAGCTGCTGATGCAGGCAGGAATAAATTCCAGAACACTGATTTTAGGCACCAGAATCTTCGACCAGTCGGTTCCATGGAAATCCAGAATGGGAAATCAGATCACCAGAAAGATCTTTCAGATAACCACTGGGGCAAAAATTTCGGATACGCAGACGGGGCTTCGGGCCTTTTCTTCTGACCTCCTGGATTTTATGCTGGAGATCCCGGGAGAAAGATATGAATATGAGATGAATGTACTTATAAATTGTGTCAAAAAGGGAATACCCATTATGGAAGTTCCCATCTCAACGATTTATCACGACAAAGGCAACAGCTGTTCGCATTTCAGAAAAGTGAGAGACTCTATCCGGATATATCGGAAACTTTTGAAGTTTTCCGCATCATCGTTTTCAAGTTTTTTGCTGGACTATCTTCTGTTCCTGATTTTCACGGCATTTTTGCCTTCTACGGCAGGAGGGATCCTGGGAGCCAATATAGGGGCCAGGCTGTTAAGCGCTGTTTACAACTATACAATGAACTGTCATTTTGTTTTTCATGAAAAGCAGTCTGTAAGGACCGGTTCCGAATACATTGCGCTGGCCGGATTTATCCTGATGCTGAACAATCTGATCCTGGAATTTTTAACAATGATCCTGGAGATTCCGGTATATCCGGCCAAAATCCTGACAGAGATCACCCTGTTTCTGGTAAGCTGGCTGGTCCAGAAGAAGCTCATTTTCGGGAAAAGGAAAGAACCTGGATCCAGCCCAAAAGAAGAGTTTAAAAAAAATTTAAAAACTTATAGAGGAATCTTTAATGAGGGATGCTA
>CALWHD010000028.1 GCA_944380235.1 uncultured Blautia sp. | reverse complement strand
ATCCGCATTTGCAAACACACTTGTACTAAAACTTAATAGAAGAATAATACTAACAAATAAGGTAACCACTTTTTTACATCTTTTCATAATAATCATCTCCATTAATACATAATTTTACTTGCTGTTTTTTTCATTTCTGCTTCTGGAACTTTTCCAATTAATTGATAATATGAATTTTTATATTTCCATTGCACAGTATACGTAGGTTCTTTATCTTCTTCTGCTTTAATTTCCCATATACTAGCTGTAACATCTAGCGTAAACTCACTGGTAACTTCGTCTATTTTAGTTCCTAAATCGTTTTGTGACAAACCAACGGCAGTTTTATCATTTGCAAAAATTGTAAAATATACCAATTGTTCATCATATAAATATTGAATAATTGCAGTTTGTGAATCCTTATCTATACTATATGACTGATACTTCATTTTTTCTGGCAAATAAAAAAAATGTGGTAATACAATATTGAACTCGTTTTCTATTTCTTCCCTGGCATATTCTTCAGTCCTGTCACTCTCTGCGACTTCATCATTATTAATCTTAGTGTTCACATCATTTCCGAACACCTTATTCACTTCCTGCATAACATATGCCCTGTTCGCCTGGCTGCTCATACTCACACCAAAAATACCAATTGCCGTAACCGCAGCGGCGGCAGTCCACTGTATCGCCTTCTTTCTCCGCCAGCCGGCAGCTTTTTTGCCGGCTGGATATGTGGTTTCTTCCTCTTTTTCTGTTTTTTCTTTTACTTTTATTTCTTTTAATTTTTGTTTTTCATTTTTTCTATCATCGAAATCATCTGTATTTTCAGCAGTGTCTTCATTGCTGCTGATATGGAGACCTCTGTCTCTGGCTTTTTGCATGAGTGCCTGAAATTTTTCCTCTGTGGGATTCCACTCGTCTGTATCAGGGACTTCTTCCAGGCTTTTTTCTATTTCTTCTGCTTCTTTTGTAAGCTGTGCCTGAATCCATTTATTAAATTTCCCATCATTCAGGTCTGCGTCAGACACAGGATTCCTCTTGTTTGGTTTATCTTTTTTCTCCATGAAACTCCTATCTCTTCTTGACTTTTCCTGACAAGTGTATCATATTATGATGTTAAGGGCGCAAAAGAATCTGCCCATGGTACCTGCGGATCCATCCGCCTTTTGTGGTATCCTATTCTTATAGTTACTATTTTGAATATCAGGAGGAACATCATGAAACATATCGTTCTTACCGGCGGTGGCACTGCCGGACACGTTACCCCAAATATCGCTATGGTTCCCCGCTTAAAAGAACTGGGATATAAAATTTCCTATATCGGTTCTTATGACGGAATTGAAAAAAAACTCATTGAGGAAATGGGAATTCCCTACTATGGCATTGCTTCCGGCAAATTGAGACGTTATTTCGATGTCAAAAATTTTACCGATCCCTTCAAAGTGATGAAAGGATATCTGGAAGCAAAGAAACTGATGAAACAGCTAAAACCGGATGTTGTCTTCTCAAAAGGAGGCTTTGTCACAGTTCCTGTTGTCATCGCTGCCAGCAGGAAAAAAATCCCTGCCTTTATTCACGAATCTGACATGACTCCCGGACTCGCAAATAAACTTTCCATCCCTTTTGCCACAAAGGTGTGCTGCAATTTCCCTGAAACAGTGTCTCATCTCCCGGCAGATAAGGCAGTGCTTACAGGCACTCCCATCCGTCAGGAACTTCTGAGCGGAAGTCCTGAAAAAGCACGAATATTTACAGGGTTCACTGCTGATAAACCTGTCATTCTTATTATCGGAGGAAGTCTGGGTGCTGCAGCAGTCAATGATGCTGTCCGGGGCATACTTCCTGAACTTTTAAAAGATTTTCAGGTTATTCATCTGTGCGGAAAAGGCAAACTGGAACCTAAGCTTGAAGGAACAAAGGGATATGTTCAATATGAATACATCAAACAGGAGCTTGCCGATTTATTTGCACTTGCCGATATTGTTATTTCACGTGCAGGTGCCAATGCTATCTGCGAGCTCAGTGCTCTGAAAAAACCCAACCTCCTCATTCCTCTCTCTGCACGCGCCAGCCGGGGAGATCAGATTCTCAATGCCCGCTCCTTTGAGCACCTTGGCTACAGCAAAGTTCTGGAAGAGGAAGATATCACTCCTGAAATTCTGCTGAAGAATGTGCACGAATTATACGAAAATCGTGAGACTTATATCTCTGCCATGGCTTCCAGCAAACACAAAAACTCTATTGAACTGATTGTTCAGCTATTCGAAGATGCTGTCAGTGGAAAATAGACCATTATGCACCTTCAAAGTCATCTCTGTAGCGTTTCATCAGCCAGATCTTTATCCTGTGTTTCTTGGTTCTCAGATTATCTACTGAGATACCAAGAGCACGGGCTGTTTCTTCCGCATTCTCTCCTCTTATGTACATTCTTATCACAATTTCATACCAGTCAGGATTCTTCTTAGCCAGATCTTCCAATATCCTTTTCGTCAGTTCCCGAAGAACAATATTGTTGAGAATTTCATCCTCAAAAGAACCTTTCTTATCTTTTACGATCTGAATCTTATCCGTTACGTCTTCAGAAGAGTCATCGTCCTCTGCAACTCCGGCAACCGTCACCTCATGAACCTGATAAGATTTCCTGCAGAAATCAATGGCTTTTCTTCTTGCGTTTACAGCAAACCAACGACGGTAAAATTCTTCATCCAGAATCTTCTCCTTCTCAATAAACAGTACAAAAACTTCCTGACATACATCTTCTGCAAGATCTGCATCATGCAATACACTGTATGCTACTTTCTTTACCAGACGATAGTACTGATAATAGATTTTACGATATTTATCTTCTGTCATTGCTTATTTCCATTTGTTACTCCATAGAAAACTTTGACAATATTTCCTCTTTATCCTCTTCCGTCAACGTTCCTGGTGTCCAGCTGATGCCTGCATGATCTCCCTCTTTCCGGGGAATCAAATGCATATGGAAATGGAAAACAGTCTGTCCTGCCGCCCCTCCGTTATTCTGAACGATATTGTAGCCGTCACAGCCTAAAACATCCTTCATTTTTGTGATTACTTTTTTTGCCAAAACCATGGCATGTCCCGCTGTTTCATCCGGCAGTTCATACAGGTCTGCATAATGTGCCTTGGGAATGATCAGCGCATGTCCCTTAGCCGCAGGTCCCAAGTCTAAAATCACCCGGAACTCTTCGTCTTCGTAAAGTGTTGCCGACGGTATTTCACCATTGGCAATTTTACAAAAAATACATTCTTTCATACTTTTTCTCCTTTCTTTAAAGCTCTCTACTATATATCCGAATTTACTTCGGGATATATGACACTTTTATGTCGATTTTTGACGATTTTTGTATTAAAGTTTCATTTGCCATTTAAAAACAGGAGTGCTACACTAACTTACGTAGTAAATAAAGGGGGATGTTACCATGAATAACAATTTTTTACCTGTTTCCGGCAGTTCTGTAACTCCAATTTCTGATTATCAGATACTTTATCAAGAACTTTTATCCCAGCATCAGTTTATGATGTCTCAGATTTCTCATGAAATTCGCAACCCTGTAACTCTGATCAACAGTTTTCTGCAAATTCTCGGCAAGCAGCACCCGGAGCTTACTTCCGATGATTGTTGGAACAAAATAATGGAAAATATGGATTTTTTAAAATCTCTGTTATCAGATTTCTCTCAATTTAATAACTCATCCAGAACTGCCCTGCAGGAAACCAGCATTCTACAACTGTTCCATGATATCTTTGACTCTGTCACACCCACTTATAACAACCTGGGAATTGAACTTATCCTAAACAAAGAGACTGCAATCCCTACTATCCTGGCTGACAAGACAAAAATACGGCAGCTGATTCTAAATCTGCTGAGAAATGCCAGGGAAGCTATCGGAACTAACGGTAAAATTATCTGCACCTTAAAATCCGACGGCAGCTCTGTTACCATAACGATTCAGGATACTGGTCCCGGAATTCCTGACGCTTATCAAAAAGATTTATTTGAACCTTTCATCACCCATAAACAGGAAGGAACCGGTCTCGGACTTGCCATCTGCAAGCGCATTGCAGAAGCTCATGAAGGCAGCATCTCTTTTTCCTCTATTCCGGAAAAAGGAACTGAATTCACTGTTGTTCTCCCTGTAAAATGATATCTACAGGCTTTACATATCTTCTGCTTTATCACAGAGAGTATACAGACGCTGCTTTTCATACAAAGTCCCTTCTGTACACTCCCTGTGCATTCTGAATACCTATCAGTACGCCCGTCTATGATATAAAAGAACACAAAGGAAAAATCCACATACCAATCCGCCAAAATGAGCTGCATTATCGACCCCTGCACTTGTTACACCATGGTACAAAGAAAGTGCAGCAAGTATCATCAGCTGACGTGTGGTAAAGTTTTCTATCCTTCCACGATTTCTTATCACAATATACAGCAGTGCACCAATAACGGCAAAAACAGCTCCTGACGCACCTGCAGAAACTACAGATTCCTGTCTGTATACTTCCATACCAAGAGAAAAAATATTAGCTCCAATTCCTCCCAAAAGATAGATCAGCAGATATTTTATCTTCCCTATGCTTCTTTCCAGACAGTCACCCACAAAAAACAGCACAAGCATGTTGTTACCGAGATGCCGTATTCCAAAATGAAGGAACATACATGTAAGCAGTCTGTAATATTCATGTTCCTGCAGGATCCAGGGTGTATAAGCCGCACCCCAGTTTACCATATGCTGCGTGTTAAGAGATGATCCAGTAAACTCTACTATCAAAAATATCGCTATATTGATAAGAATGATTGCTGTATTTACAGGAACCTGTTTTCTCTGTCTAATGAATCTTCTTAAATCAGACTCTTTCCTTGGCTGCATAGGATTATAGTTTGCATACTGTTCCATAAATTCCCGCCTTCATTGTTAATAACATCGTATAAGTATGTATTTAGCGAATATTCACACACAATTTCTCTATACTTTTAGAATTTTCAAAGTTGTATATATTATAAGTCTTTTACAGGCATTGCGCAAGATATCATGAGCCTATTTTCTTTCATGTGATTTACTATAACGAAACTGTACTCTGGAAAACTGTATAATGTCTCCATTTTTCAACATATACTCTTGTTCCGGATTCAAGTATTCCTGATTCAGACATGTTCCATTTCTGGAATTTAAATCTGTAATATAATCTCCTGTCTCTTTACGTACAATCCGGGCATGTGTGCGGCTGACTGTAGGGTCATCAATCCAAAGATCCACCATCTGTTTCCACTTTCCAACAAAAGTAATATCCTTTTTCAGTGAAAACTTTTTTGGTTCAGGACTGTCAAGCTGTTCCAGACAGGCAGATTTCTCTTCTTCATCTGAACTCAAAAGGACCGTCAGGTCCCAATCCTCGTCCTTTCTGTTTCCTTTCTCTGTTCCGTAGTGATTTTTCCCCGCAGTCCCTGATTTTATCTCTGGCGCAGTCCCTTCCCGATCTTCTCTGATTAAACCTTCATCTGTCTCTTCTGCAGCTTGCCGTTTCTGTTCCCTATCCATAGTTTCTTTCTGCTTTTCCATTTGTTTCTCTCTCAGCAATATCCACACAGTTCCTCCAGAAAAAAGCAGACAAACAACAATTCCGGTGACCAATACCGCCCCCAGAGATATCACACGAGAATGCCAAAGCAGAAATAGCAGACATGCCAAAAGAAAAATCCCCCCAATAAGGATGGGAAGTCTGATTCTTTCCTGATTTTCCTCTTCATCCTCTTTATAGAACTCATCAAGAATCCTTTTTCTCTTTTCCTGCTGTTCTTCTGCCTCCACTTCTTCCTGGCAAATTTCGTAAAAATTTTTCTTTTCTTCCTTCTCCTGCCCGCTGTGCACAAAACCTTTTATGACCTCTCTGGTGACAC
Source organism: uncultured Blautia sp. (assembly GCA_944380235.1). Classification (GTDB taxonomy): domain Bacteria; phylum Bacillota; class Clostridia; order Lachnospirales; family Lachnospiraceae; genus Blautia. The sequence continues at coordinate 21,826 of CALWHD010000028.1, read as the reverse complement.
ACCCATTGGCTGCTGCTTTGTAAATACCATATCCCATGGTGACCGCTCTTTTATCCTCATAGTCGATCTTCGGCAGAAGGTATTCCAGCAGTTCCTGAAACTGCAGTCCGGTTTCCCGGGTATAATAAGGAAAATAAAGAAAACTTATTTTCTCTGTTTCCTTGTTTTTATAAATATATTTTGCCTCCATCAGAAGAGAATCACTGTTCAGAAGATACTCTCCCAGTTCTTCTGTTATCTCTCCTGTGCACAGAAGCAGCTGCGCTAAATCTTTTTCTCCCATTTTACTGCACTCATATAGAGACTGAATACTCTGATAACCAGTTATATCATAATAAAACAATGCTTCTCCATTAACCCTCTGGATCCGGCAGGGCAGCAGTCCGGGAACTGTATTTTCCAATAAAATTGCAGTTTGATACCCCTTTGGATCTGTCATACCTTCCTGCTGAAGGATAATATAATTTTGATTCATACTCCGCTTATAGGATACCTGCACAAGCTGCTCCTCCTCCCCTACGGCATCAGATTATCTGCCAGTCTTCCGGCAGCATTTACTTTCTCTATAAATAATACAGGTCGTATAATTTTCCTTTCTGCTCGTCCTTCCTGTATCCATTTCAGATCAGAAAAAGGAATCTCCAATTGATTCCGGAAAGTAACCTGGATTTTTTCTTTGTCTTCTGCTGTCCAAAACTCTTCTTGTTCAACTGTCTCTTCTGCCGTTCCACATACTGCCTGTGTTCCTCTCCGAATCACTGCTTCATAAGCTTTTCCGGTATCGTAAATTCTCTGATGTACACCCAGAATCAACAGCAGAGAAGCAAACACTGTCAGAAGCCAGAGACCGCTTAGCATAGCCGCTTCCAAAGTAAAACTGCCTTTTAAGCTTTTCCTTCCCACTCCCATAACATGACCACCGCCATTCCTGCCAAAAGAAAGGGCACAAAAGCAATATGTGCTTTCCTTTTCCCCTTTGAAAACAAATAAACTGCCCTGATAAAGGTACCTGCAAATGCCAGCAGCAAAATTCCTGTGATTTTCCATATTCCCAGAGAAATTCCTGCAATCAGGATCAGTAAACCATCTCCATATCCCATTTGTTCCTTTGTAACTCTGGACAGAAACAGAAAAAACAGCCCCGGCAGCGCTCCATACACACATTTTATCCACATACCCTCAAAGCTCTGTTTTCCCAGGGCTGTTTTTCCTGCCTCCATCAAAAGGATAAGCCCTCCATAAACAATAATTTTCCACAAAGAAATTTTTTTACAGTGCCAATCTTCCACACTGCATACCAGCATTGCCGATAAATGGATCCACCAGCTCTCCATCCTCAGCCTCCTTTGCATCTTGTACAAACCCTCATATTCTCTGTTTCTGATTTCTTAACTGCATGAACATGCCTGGTCAGACCTCCGCATGTCCTGCTTCTGTGGTAACAATCACCAGATGTTGTTATGTAAACTGTCCCATTTGCATCTTTTCCAGAACAGCACTTATCACAAGCTTGGTAATGATTTCCATACTCATTAACACGATCATACACATGGAATGCTGAAATCGCCTGGATTTTTAACTGGATATGGGTGCAGTCACGCGAAGTATGATAAACACTTTCCCAATCTGTTACATAAACCATTTCCTCCGCCCCATCCCCATACTTCTTTCCATGGTAACCAGTCCAGGCACGGGCCTGTCCCAAAACCTGAATTTTCACCGGAAAGCTGCGAAAAAGAGGAACCGGACTTCTATAAAAAAACACTGCATTTAACGAAACCTTTTCATCCTTATATTCTGAATCCAGCAAAAAAATCTGTTTCTGATCTATTCCTATAAGATTCTCGTCCTCCAATGCTTCCCTTACTCTTCGGGTTCCATAAGCAATACAGGCAGCTTTCGTCACAGCTCCTATCGGTGAACTGCTGCCATCTTCTGCGCAATAGGCATACACACCCAGCTCTTTGGCAGTCTCACACAATACAGATTGCAGAATGATTTCTGCCCTGTATAGATCCATCATGCTTACAAGGCATAAAACTGCCAATAAGAATACAGGCAGGACAGCGGCACTTTCTACCGTCAGACTTCCTTTTTGCTGAAGAGAGCGCCCCTCCTTTCTGCTGCTGATTCTCCTTTTTTTCAAAAGCACCTTTGCCCTGCCTCCTTCTTCGCAATTTATCTCCCTGCTAATTTTCTGACATTTCATATCCAAAAACCCTCTGGGCATTCCACATCTGCCTTTCTGGTCCCTGGAAGCGAATTTCTGCAGAGAGGCTTTCGATACAGGAGTCAAATGCAAAATTTTCATACTCCTGTATTTTCCTGATATCCTGTTCGATCATATCCATACAGCGTATCGTCAGTATCTGCGGAGACTTTGCCGCTAACAGAAGCCGGAGATATGACTGGTAGCTCAGACCTCTGTCTGCATTCTGCCCTTCTTTTACAGCATCGGACAGGCTGCTCAGCTGAGTTTTCCAGGAGTTTCCATCTTTAACCAATGGGATTTTCCCTCCGGAAAGAAGCGTCCTTACATCGCAGATACTTTCCACGTATGCCCACCCTGCTGCCAGCACCGCCTGTACCAGCTCCATTCCCTGGGGTATGAGAGCAACAATGGAAAGTGCTGCTGCGCAGGCCTTCAATTCTCCACGCTTCTGCGTGTCTGTATACAAAAAGGCAAGATTAGAGACTTCCCGAAGAGAAATCAGCTGATTAACAGTACTTTGCAGATTGTCCCTGTCACTGTCTTTTCCGCCCAAAATATATTCCACCTGATAATCCAATGCCGGATTCCCTTTTTTCTCTGTAAAGCAACTCAGTTTTTCCAGTGCATATTCTGCCAGAAACAACCTGTCCGAAATATTTTCTTCCCTGTCGGAATCGGGAATATCTCCCATGCCCTGCTGAATCTCTCTGCGTGATAAAAAATTTGTAATATCTCCTGTCTTTTCTGATATCTGGACATCAGCCGGAACCGTCAGCCCCAAAAAACCGTGTTCTCTTATACTTCTGACAATTTCCAATGGATTATTGGTCTCCGAGATCCCTGCCATAGGTGTCGTCTGGCTGATATCCTCCTCCTGGATGCCCTGCTCTTTGACTGTCTCCTGCTGCTCTATTCCTTGTTTCTCCTGGTTATATTTCTCCTGCAGCGTCTCCAACCCCATATTTCCCAGATTTTGTTTCATATACCTGATCATCTGGCGTCTTGCAGCTTTTCCATTGTCTTCTGCCGCTGTACGGTATCCATCTACAGCACATACCTGAATACGGCAGTTTGTTATTCCTGTGTCTAAAACAGGTTCCATATAAGCTTCCATCTGGTTAATCAGCTGTGCCTGACTGATGTTCCCTTCCCCATAACCTGCATCCAGAAAGAATAACCCATAATTTTCCAACAGAACCGGCTGATATTCTGAAAATAAAGAATACAAGCCCGTATCCACAGCATTAGCTGCCTTTACTCTCGCTGATGAAACTCTGGCTGACTGGATACAAGCTGTAAGAAGCCCCAGGATCACCATCATCAGAAGGCTCATAGTCACTGTCATGCTTCCCTTTGCCTTCAAAAAATCACCGCCTTAAATGCTGTTGCTTTGACTTGTGATTTTAGACAGAATACTCTTTACCAGGCTGGTCAGCTGCTCTTTAAAAATAATAACCAGACCGATCAGCACCACTAATATAAGAATAATCTCCACAACTCCCACTGCATCTTCTTCTCTCCAGAATTCATCCAATAAATTCATTACCCTACCTCCTATATGTTTCTCCCACACTTGTCAAGTTTCAGAAAAAGTTAAGAAATGCGGGAACAATCAGAATAATCAAAACTACTGTCAACTGCATGATCATTGGAAGCAAAAGCTTTGTAGAAGCTTCTTCTCCCCGGATCCTTGCCTGTCGTTTCCTTTCCTCCGACGCTGATGCCGCCTCTCTCTCAAGAAGCTCCAAAAGGTTTTGATTTCCCCTTTTTAAATTCTGTACCAACAGCACAGAAAGAACTTTATATTCCGGCAGAGCACATCGTCTTCCCAGCATCTCATATGCCTCTGCCTCATACACACCATGATCCATTTCTCTGCATGTGCGGACAATTTCTTCATAGGCATATTTCTCTTTTATAGAATAGTTTTTTCTCATCTTCAGATAATCCGCAGCAAGCTTTTCCATGGATTTTCGGATGTTCAGCCCTGCCCGAAGAAAGAGTACAAGACGGTCTACAATATCGGGATAATCCCTTTTCATCTCCTGTTTTCTATCAGCCTCCTTTTGTTTCTCCTTTTCCTTTATCAAAGGAAATATTCCCAGTCCCAGCACTGTGGACAGCAGGCAGAGCAGCCATCCTGAATGATCCCCCGGCTTTTTATAAGTAATCTTTTCACCATTGATCTTCTGAGGCAGATATAAAACATCTCCTGTATTTTTACTGTTTTTATCAGCCTCTTCCTGAACTTTCTGCTGAAACTGTTCTGTGTCTGTAAGAAATTTCGGAAACACTGTTGCGTTTTTTTCCCACACCTGTTCCTGTCCATTAAAAGCCATCCGGCATTTGATCTTCACATCCTCCCCGGATTTCGCTGTGATTTCTCCCAGTTTTCCCTCCCAGTCCAAAATCTCCGGTTTATCCGTATCCCAGGAAATCTGTACAGGAGAATCCGGAATTTCTTGTGGGAATTCCAGATCCCGGCAGATGCTTTTCCAGTCTGTTTCTTTCTTTTCGAAGTAAGAATCCAGATAATCCTCTGCTCCCTGCAGATATGCCGCTGTTTCCTTCTCTGTGTATCTCTTCTCCGGGACAAGAATCTGTATCGTCTTTGTTTCTCCTCCAGCTTCTGCCTCTAATTCTTCCTGCCGGACTCCTTCTCCGTATTCCGGTCGTTCCAGATATTGGGTACTTTCTCCTGATTTTTCTGACAATACTACTGATATTCCCATGGTATTTCCAGCCGTCAAAATCAGCAGGGCAAGATATACTTCCCTTTTCTTTTTTCCAGATTCAAATTTTTTCAAAAATTTAAACTTCAATATCTACCAGCCTCTCTCCCCACCTGCAGGCAGCCAGATAAACTGCCAGACATATTGTCATTACACTTATTCCCACCGGGTTTTTATATAAAACTCCAAGAAATTCCGGTGAAGTCATCTCCAGATAGAGGATAATACCCAGAGGGATCAAACTCATGATCTTCTGCTCCAGCTTTCTGGCAGCTAAGGCAGCATCGATTTCTTTCTTGGCATCTATACGTTCTTCCATAGAAACAATACAATTTTGAAGAATTTCCTTCATATTTCCGCCCATTTTCCTGGACTGAATCAAGATTTCAGAAAAATTCATGATATCCTCCGTCCTGCTCCTGATCCCCAGGTCATAAAACAGCTCTTCTGCCGGCACGCTTAGATTTATCTGCCTTCTGATATAATCAAATTCCTTTGTGATCACTGCATTTTTCCCGTAAATTCTTTCCATATCCACACATGCTTCCTCTACAGCATTTTCCAGGGAATAACCTGACGCGATTCCTACTTTCAATGCATTTAACCCGTCTTTAAATTGATAATAAAGCTGTTTTCTCCGTTTTTCAGCCTGAAATTTCCGTTTCATAGAAATGTACCAGAAAGGAAAAGGAAGCATAAATAGGAAGGCTGCCCACATTTTATAAAAAAGATAATTAACTACACTGCAGAGAAAAAATGATTGCGCCAAAAACAGGATCCATTCCTTACAGGACAATGTATATGTACTGTAATCTATCTTCTCCTGCCGCTTATGTTGATTCTTCTTCACATTCTATCCCTGCCTTTTCCAGTTTTTCCCTGTGAATAAGTTTTCCGGTCCGTTCAAGAGCTTTTTTACGTACAAACACAGGGTTCATCATGATTTTACCTTCTTCTATCCTGTCAATCTCAGCAATTTCAAGAAGTTTTCTGCTTTTGTCTCTCATTCTTCCCAAATAAATAAAAATATCAAATCCTGATACAATCTGCCTTCGTATCACAGATTCTGGAAGTACTGCCCCCATAAGTGCCATGGTTTCCAGACGTACTGCCATGTCTGTGCAGCTGTTGGCATGAATGGTGGAAATACTGCCATCGTGCCCTACATTTACTGCCTGCAAAAGTTCTGCTGCTTCTGCTGCACGTACTTCACCTACTATAATCCTGCTCGGACGCATTCTAAGAGAAGTTTTCAGAAGATCACCTATTGTAATTTCCTGTGCCTGCTCTGAATTTGCCTGCCTGCACTCCAGACGAACCAGATTTTCAATTCCCTGAATCTGAAGTTCTGCATTATCTTCTATGGTAATCAGCCTTTCATCAGCAGGGATATATCCTGACAAAGCATTTAAAAATGTAGTTTTGCCAGAACCTGTACCGCCTCCGATCAGTATGGTATAACCTGCTGTTACAAGTTTTTTCAGAAAATCCGCTGCTTCCTGTGTGATGCTGCCCAATTCTATCAGCTTATCCATAGTAATAGGATCTTTGGGAAATTTACGTATCGTGAGAATAGGACCATTTAAGGCGGCAGGAGCAATCACCGCATTAACGCGCTCACCGCTGTCCAGCCTGGCATCCACAATGGGATGAAGAGTATTGACCACCCGGTTGCACCTGGCAGCAATCTGCTGCACCACGTCTTCTAATTTTTCCGGAGAAGTGAAGTGTCTCTCCCATGGGAAAAGCCTTCCCTCCTGCTCAATAAAAATATGTTCCCACCCATTTACCATAATCTCTGTAATGGAATCATCCTGCAGCAGCTCTTCCAGTACATCCATCTTTCGAATAGCATAAAACAATTCTCTGCGCAGTCCGATCCTTCTCTCTATAGTCAAATATTCCTTCCTGCTTTCTTCCAGCAAAAGGTCATCTATGGTTTTTAAAACTTCTTCATCTGTACAGTCCCACAGATTTTCCATTCGTGCTTTCAATATTTTTCTCATTTTCTGAAATATCTTGTCATATCCGGAGGACTGTGTCATCTTCTCTCAGCACCTTTCCAACATAGTTTCCCCATTTCCCCCAAAGCAGAGAATCAGGAAAATCAGCACTTTCTGTGTCCGGTACTGGCGGAAGATTAAGCTTTCGAATCCGCTTTTCTTCTTTTTCTCCTGCCCACATCTGCCACAAAGTCTCAAACCGGCATATCTTGCAGACGGAAATCTTGTCTGTAAGAACCGGCATATAGACTCTGCTGCATAAATCTATCATCTGAAACAGCTGGTCCGTTCCATTCCCGATATCCAGTATCAGAACTTCGTACTTTCGGCTTTCCCTGACCGTCTGAAAGATCTTCATCCATTCCTGAAACTTGATGTTTCTTACATCCTCCGGAGACTGCGCCGGAGGAAGATAAGACAATTTACCCATTTTTTCTGTCATACTTTCCAGTTTCCAAACCGGATTTATTTTGCCGCTTCTCATGGCATAGACCATATCCCCAAGATTTTTTTCATAACTTCTTTCAAAAAGTTCTTCAAACCCTGAATAGTCCTCCATGCTGACATACAATACTTCCCTGTCCTGTGCCAGAATCTGCCCTGCGGTCAGGGCAAACATCGTCTTCCCGCATCTGCCCGCAGGTGAATACACCCCGATAATCTGCATTTTGGCCTCTGCCGCAGAGCATGCAGCAGAAAACATCTGCGTCTGGGCACAGTATTCCATCACCTCCCTTACAATGCATTCCACAGACTGGTATTTATAAATACACCTGTGATTTCCACGCTCTTTCTTTTTATCCTCAGACAGAATAATCAGCTTTTCTGCCGGTATTTCTTCCACACTGGCATCCATATCTGCCTCAGCGATCATAAGAATTTCCAATGGATTTTCTCCGGCGTATTCTCTGAGCCGCTCCACATCTGTAAATGCCTCTGCCTCAAAGGGCAGCCTTTTTCTGCGGTTCATATATTCTGCAAAATTACAGGCATAGCCTGATTCTGTATCACAGACCGCCAGAATATTCTTTTTCATAGCAGTATACCTCCCAAATACATCATTGTTCCCAAAAAAACAGGTACCGTGAAATGGAAATTTTCTGGATTTTTCCCTTTCTTTAAATACGGTTTCTTCTCCCCTGTCAGGACTGTATCTTTTGTATAAGAGATGAAATAAGAAATCCTCTCCTGCAGGCTGCCGCAGGAAATAAGAAATGCCAGAGACAGCACTGCTCCCAGTGCCAAAGAACTTCCCATGATCATAAGACTCCCCCTTATTCCCGATATTCCTCCCAAAACAGACAGCAATTTAATATCTCCTGCGCCAATCATCCTGAAGTAAAACAGCGGGAACAGCAGCAATATAGGAATCATCACTCCTGCCCCAAAACTTATGCCGCCATACACCCCTTCCTCCAACAGCCTGCACACAATGGCGGCGGCAAGCCCGGTAAGTATCAGTTCGTTTTTTACTTTTTCCATGAGAAAGTCCATAAACACTGCGGACAGCGACACTGCTATCATAAGTCCACAGCGGACTGTCATCCCTATCCCCCCTTATTCATTTAAAATTTATAATGTGGATAATCTGCCGAACGGCATCAGATAACTTACCTTACGGTATGTTAAATATGTGTGTCTTAAGTGATTCTGATTATATACCCTCATTTTCCTTTTTGTAAAGGAAAAAAATTACCAAAAGACATCTTTGTCAGGTCTCACCAAAATTACCATTTGCATTACCTTTCATTTTCGGTTAAAATAGAGAGCAAAAGGAGCATCACTTATGAAAACAATCATTTTTTTAGGAGACAGCATCACTGCTGCCGATAGATTAAATTCCGAAAACCCCCTTGGTCTGGGATATGTAAATATATTTTCTGAATCACTGAATAAATCTGCAGAAGACTGGTATATATTCAACAAAGCCGTAGACGGTAATGTTACAGAACAAGTCGCCTCCCGTCTGCATTCTGACTGTATTGCCTTTCACCCAGATTATGTCAGTATTTTAGTAGGCGTCAACGATATAGGCAGAATCGCCCAGGCAGACGTCTCTGAACAAGAAAAACTGTATATGCTGGAAGACAGTATCCGCAGCTATCATGAGATGCTGTTTGATCTTTCCAGGGAAACTTCAGCCAAAGTCATTACTCTGGAACCTTTTATTCTTCCTTTCGGCGAAGAATACCAAAACTGGATGCCCTGGCAGCAGAAAATGTCGAAAAACATCAAAAAGCTGGCGCGTAATTATGGTGCTTCCTTTATCCCCCTTCAGGAACCTCTTATGGCAAAAACTGCTGAACTTGGACATAAGACCGTAACTGCAGACTGTATCCACCTGACTTCAACCGGACAGCAGATTCTTGCCGATATTATAAAAAATGCATTTTCATTATAGACGGACGCAAATAAGATCTCGCATCCATCTTCTAAATGTAACAGACGGCACACAGTACAAACACCGCTTTTTCATAAGCTTTCAATATTTGCACTGTGTGCCGTCTGCTATTCAGGAGCAAAAATTCCCCTTCTATCTAGCCTTCATTCTATTCTTCTGTATGTGTTACAGCAGTAATATCTTCAAATCTGGCATGTACCGTCTCTGCAAGCTGCAGTGGATTCACTTTCAGAGTTGTTCCGATCCTTCCTCCGCTGATATATATCTGTTCATATTTTTTTGCACTTTCGTGAATGACTGTAGGATAATTTTTCTTCATTCCCAGCGGGCTGCAGCCGCCTCTCACATATCCGGTTACTTTTGTAATATCCTTTACATGAATCATCTCCAAAGATTTTTCTCCTACAGCTTTTGCAGCTGTCTTAAGATCAATCTCTTCGGCAATAGGGATCACCAGCACATAATATTCCCGGCTTTTTCCCTGGACTACCAGCGTTTTAAAAGACTGCTCCACCGGCGCGCCTGTTTTCTGTGCTGTATGAAGTCCGTCAATAAACTCATCACATTCATACTGTATCGCCTCATATGGAATTTTATTTTTTTCCAATATTCTCATGGCATTGGTTTTTACTTCCTTTTCTTTCTGTTTTCCCATTTTCTTATCCTCCTGCTGTTTTTTCATACACCTATCTGCCAACAAAAATGTATAAAAATAATCGTTATGGACATTCTTATAGTAAAATCATATGTAAAGGAGCCCGAACTATGAAATCTGAAAATCTTTCAAAAAATGATGATCCCTACCGTGTGGAGGCAACTTCTGCCAATGACCTGGACGGAAGTGCGGCCACAGAGCTGACCGGCATGATTCCTTTTCTCCCGGAAACTCCTGCAGAGATTGAAGCATATAAGTCTCTTATGCCCTACTCTCCGGAATCTATTGTGCAAAAAAGCTCTGACCCTGCTGCTGAAACTTCTGAAAAAGAAACAAAAATCTCTGACAGCCCCTCATGGAAAAACAGCAGGGAGTTCTGAACCGCCCTGCTGTTTCTTATTCATGGCAGATCACCTTTTATTCTTCTGCCCCTGTCTCTTCATTGCTTTCATCAGAATTTCCGGTACTGCTGTCTGCTGCTTCGCCGTTATCAGAAGTTCCTGAATCTGTCACAGCAGTTCCTGACACAGTCTGGACAGGTTCTGCTTCTTTTGCCTTTTCCTGCAGCCAGCTCAGCGTAAACTCCTCATCTGTCTGCTCGTGCATTCCGTGTTCCTGCGCCAGTTGTTCTGTATAATCAGAAAGCTTGTACACACCGCACTCTGAGTAATCCGAATTGTAATGCATCACAAGCGGAACAAGTGTAAAATCTTCTATAGAAATTTCTCCGGAATCACTATCTTTTTTGATAGTGAAATCCGCCATTCCTCCAAGCAGATTCTCAGGCGTTACCTGTGCATTGGCAAAATTTCCCAGAGAATAATATACCAACATCTCACCGCCGTCCGGTCTGTCTAATTTTTCATATGTTTTCAGTATATGGGGATGTGAAGAAATCACTACATCCACCCCCTGCTCTGCAAGGAAATTCAGTCTTTCCTCCATATTCGCATCTGTTTTGGAATCATCATCCCGTCCTCCGTGAAGGAATACAATCTTTACATCTGCATCATTGTCCTCTGCCTCCTGCATGTCTTCTTCCACGGACTTTTCTGAATAAAGATCCACCATATAAGAATTTTCCTCAGGAATAGAGTGGTTCTCACTGAGCATACAGTTGTAATTCATCACTGCGATTTTGAAATTTTTCTTTTCAATAAACTGTACTCTGCTGTCACCCTCTTCTTTATGGATTCCAAGAAGCGCCGTGTCAGGATACTCTGTGTCCCAGAAAGTCACAGTGTTTAGAATTCCTGTAGTTTCCTGATCATATGCATGCTCTGTTGCCTGGGTTACAATATCAAATCCTGCTTTTACCAGCGCATCTCCTACTTCTGTAGGTGTAGCAAAATCCGGATAGCCTTCCACATCTTCATGATCATTGACAAAAGGTGTCTCCTGATTTACAGAAGCAAGATCTGCCCCTTCAATATCTGATTTAATATTTTCATACAGGAAATCAAAGTTCCAGCTTCTCTCCTCACCAGCACGGATCAGGTCCTCGTGGATCAGATTATCACCCACTGCCACCATGCGGAGAGTGTTTCTTTCCTCTTCTTTCTTTGCTTCTTCTTCTGCCTCTTTCTGTGCTGCAGCTTTTGCAGCTTCTTCTGCCTGTACGTTTTTCTTATGGATCGTAACTGCTGCTGCAATAATTACAACAAGAATAATCAGAATGCCTGCGGCTCCCAAAATCATCCTCTGCTTCATCACCTGTCTGCGGCGCTGCCTTTCTCTGGCAATCCTGCGTCTTCTCTTTTCCTCCCGCAGCCTTTCTTCTTCCAATTCTCTTCTTCTGCGGCGTTCACTCATATAGAATACCTCGCTTTTAAAACTTCGTAATATATTGTTTACTGTTAGAGTTCGTTTCATTATAGCACAAATAGCCGAAAAATTCTCTATAGAAATGATTTTTTTCTATTTGCACTGAAAATAAAACAGGTGTATTATACTGTTTGATTTTATATATTAATTTTATATTTCATATTTATTAAACTCAGAGGCAGAGAATGAGATGGATTCAGCAAAACAAAGAAACTATTTTTTAGACAATTATAAGGCTCTTTTGATTGTTCTCGTACTGATCGGGCATTTTATTGAACCATGTTATACCAACAATCTGTTTCTCAATGTTCTGAAATGGGTTATTTTTTCTTTCCACATGCCCGCTTTTATTTTTATATCCGGCTACTTTTCCAAAAAAGATATGCCGCTTGAAAAACTGATACAGAAGCTGGCGGTTCCTTATTTTATTTTTGAACTGCTTTATTACCTTCTGTATGTACTGGTGATACACAAAGATACCGGACTTTACCTGAACCGGCCCAAATTTTCTCTCTGGTATCTCATGGCACTGTTCTTCTGGAGAATTGCTACTCCTTATATCAGAAGGATTCCCGGAAATTTATTTATTGCTGTTACTGCCGGGCTTCTCATTGGTTTTTCCCATTTGGGAAATTTTTTCAGTATACCAAGGACTTTATTTTTCTATCCGTTTTTTCTCTCCGGGTACTATTTCCGGGAAGAATGGCTGGAAACCCTTCGGAAAAACGGCGGGAAATTTTTTGCGGGACTTACAGCTGCTGTGGGGCTGCTTCTTGCATTCTTGGCCGTTTCCGGCATAAGGCTTTCTCCTCTGGTCTTTTACGGCAGATATGCTTACGATGAAACCGGTGCAGACGGCTGGGCAGGAGTCCTCATACGCCTGATGTGCTATGCCATTTCTTTTCTGGCATTATTTGCTCTGTGCAGTGTAATCCCCGGAAAAAAACATTTTTTCTCCATACTGGGTGTACGGACCATGCCTATTTACCTGTTTCACGGACTGATTTATTCTGTACTGAAAGCCACACCTCTTTTAAAAGGCATTGAAAGTCCCGCAGAGACATTTCTGCTTATAGTTTTCTGCATTCTGCTTTCCTTCGCCCTTGCCACAGAGATTCCGTACCGCTTTGTAAACTGGATTTCTCAGCTTCCGGTCCATCTGCCCAAACCTCCGGCAAATATCTTATCTCCCCGGATCCAGCGCAGAAAGATGTCAAAAAGAATTCAGCGTCTAAAGCCATAAATATCAAAATCCCCGGCCAGCGGATCTGTTTCCGCTTCCGGGGATTTCCTGCATATTAATCTTCATAATCTTTTTGGCAGTCTTTACAGTTTCCTTCCAAAGCGCAGAAAAAATGCAGCATGGTATCCGGTACGCGGCTGCAGGTTGCTTTCGCATACTCTACTTTGTGAACTGCATCCCTGTGTGTTCTCGGACACTGTCTTTTATATTCCTTCACATATTTCTCCATCCCTGTCCTCCTCCTGTTTTTCGAGAGACCGGAAATATCGTTTGGTCTCCTCAATGACTACACCGCTAAGCCCCAGAAGCCCGATCAAATTCGGGAATGCCATACAGGCATTGGTAATATCCGCCAGCAGCCAGATCGGCTTTAATTCCAGATAAGGCGCCACTGCCACACAGGCAATATACAGAATTTTATAAACAAAAATCCACTTCACACCTCTGCATAAGTATACCAGACATCTCTCTCCATAATAACACCAGCTTATAATTGTAGTAAAGGCAAAAAAGATCAGACCCACAGAAACCATATACATGCCCAGGTTTCCCGGAAGGCTCATATTATAGGCAGCATTAGAGAGCTTTCCTCCGTCCAGGTCTGTGCTTTCCAAAAGCCCGGAAGTAATCACCACAATTCCCGTCATAGTACAGATAACAATGGTGGTAAAAAACACACTTGTCATGGAAACAAGACCCTGGCGTACACAGGACTTTGTCTTTGCAGCAGCCACGACAATAGGTGAACTTCCCAGTCCTGCCTCGTTTGTATAGACTCCTCTGGCAATTCCTGTGCGCATCGCTGTCATTACAGAGATAAATACTGTGCCTGCCGCTCCTCCCGCGACTGCATGAGGCGTAAAAGCGGAGGTGACGATCAGCTGAAAGGCTTCCGGTATCTCCCGGGCATTCAGCAGCAGGATCAGGACAGAACCAAGCACATAAAAAATCGCCATAAATGGGACAATAAACTGGGCTGCATTAGATATGGACCGGATACCTCCCAGTACCACACCAGCTACAGCTATGGCTACCACAATTCCGATCATCCACACCGGAAGCCCGAAAGCCTCACTGGTAGATTCTGTAATAGCATTTACCTGCGGAAAAGTTCCGCATCCCAGCATAGCTGTCATGATCCCGAAAAACGCAAACAGCTTTGCAAGCCATCTCCACCTGTCACCAAGACCATTCTGAATATAATACATAGGTCCTCCGCAGACTTGCCCGTTTTCATCTGTAGTTCTGTACTTTACCGCAAGAACGCCTTCTGCATATTTAGTTGCCATTCCCAGAAAGGCAGACACCCACATCCAAAACAAAGAACCGGGACCTCCCGCCCGGAGTGCTGTAGCAACCCCTACAATACTGCCTGTTCCAATGGTTGCCGCAAGTGCCGTACAAAGAGAAGCAAATGCTGATACGTCCCCTTCGCCCTCCTCTTTCTGAAAAATATAGCGTATGGCAAGTGCCAGCTTTGAAATCTGAAGTCCTTTAAGCCGGACTGTAAAATACAGTCCTGTCGCGAGAAGCAGAAGCATCGTAGGCGGTCCCCACACTACTGCCTGTATTTTCTCAAGTACGGATAAAAAACTGTCCATAAAAACATCCTTTCATAAAATCAGATTTGAAAAAAGAAAGAGCCTGCTCCGGCAAACTCTTTCTCTGGATTAATACAGCCTTGTTCATTATACTCCGTTTTTTTTCACGCGTACAGACAAAATTTTATTTTTTCTTTGATTTTCCCACCGGTCATCCGATTCCGCCGTATGCCAGTCCCAGAATAAAAACAATTACCGCCAGCGGCACATAAAGGTATTTTGCCGCAGGTTTAAAAAATCGCGGCAAAGGTTTGGTTCTTCCTGTCTCCATCTCTTCCCTGATTTTGTCGAATCCGAAAACATAATAGACAGAAACAGCCCCCAGCACAGCGCCAAAGGGAACGACCAGAATGGTGATAAAGTCCATCCAGTTTCCTACTCTGGTCTCTTCTTCCACAAACAGTCCTGCAAGGAGGGTAATAACCCCGCACAAAAGTACAGCCGTACTCCTCTTCATGTGGAACTTATGCTGCCAGCTTTCTGTCACAGCCTCAAACATATTGATCAGTGATGTGATTCCTGCAAAACTTACAGATAAGAAAAAGATTACCGCAAAGAGCCTGCCCATAGGCATTTGTCTGAAAATATTAGGAATGGTAACAAACATCAGGGATGGTCCGGAAGAAGGTTCAATCCCAAATGCGAATACTGCAGGCATAATTGCCAGAGCGGAAAACATAGCCGCCACAGAGTCAAAAAAAGCCGTCTGCAGGGACGCTTTAGGAATATCCTCTTTTCTGCTCAAATAAGAGCCGTAAACAATCATCCCCGATCCTGTGATGGACAGAGAAAAGAACGCCTGCCCCATTGCCATGACCCAGGTATCCACATTTGCCAATGCTTCCCATTTGGGAACAAAAAGAAACTTGTATCCCTCCCCTGCTCCCGGCAGAAAGGCCACCCGGACTGCCAGTACAGCAAAAAGAATAAAAAACAAGGGCATGAGAATTTTATTAGCTTTCTCTATCTGTACCGCTGCACCGCAGAGCAGTACAAGAACGGTCAGGACAATGACCAATATATGCCACGGAACATTTCTCATAAGTGCTGTAATCTCTGAAAAATATTGAGAAGCATCTGTCTCCAGCACAGTATTGTTCACTGACCCCCAGAGAAATCTCAGAACCCAGCCGATAATGACAGAATATCCTACAGCGATGCCCAAAGAACCCAGAAGGGGAATCCATCCGAGAATTTTCCCCAGATTTTTTTTCTTTCCCTTATTCCAGCAATACTCATAAGCGCCAAGCGTTCCTGTTCCTGCCCGCCTTCCGATGGCAAATTCTGCGGAAAGCCCGACAAAACCAAAAAGGCATATGAATAGGATATATGGAATTAAAAAGGCCGCACCTCCATATTCTCCCAGCCGGTAGGGAAACATCCAGATATTTCCCAATCCTACTGCAGATCCTACGCATGCAAGAACAAATCCCAGGGAATTACTGAAATTCCCGTTTTTGTGTTTCTGCATCTTTTTCCTCCTCTTCCTCCGGCATTCATACCGGATACAGCATCTGTTCAAAGTCTTCTGTTTCTTTAAACCAGTGCTGCGTTGATTTTTAAAACTACGCCTCTTCAATGTAGCAAAGAAGCAGATGAAAGTCAACTGAAGCTTTTACTATTTTCTGTCGTTTTTTTTACATTTCTATGATATACTTGAACATGCAAAAATGCATCCGCAAGATAACAGGAGACACAAAATGGATAATTTTATTTTTATTCTGGAGATTATAGGCACCATTGCCTTCGCTTCCTCCGGCGCCATGGTTGCCATTGAGAAAAAAATGGATATTTTCGGCGTCAATATTTTAGGTGCTACCACCGCGGTAGGCGGCGGGATGATGCGGGATATCATACTGGGAATCACACCGCCAACTGCTTTTTCAAAACCGGTGTACATCCTTTTTTCTATTCTGACCTCCACTTTGCTTTTTGCCATTATGTACACGAATCCGGAAATTATGAATTCCAAAATTAAAAATGAGTTTTATGATAAAATCATGCTGATCTGTGATACCGCAGGCCTGGGAATCTTCACCGTGGTAGGCATACAGAGCGCCTCTCGCATTATCCCCTATGATAACGCCTTCTTTTTTGTATTTATCGGTGTACTGACAGGTGTTGGCGGAGGTGTTGTCCGGGATATCATGGCCGGAGAAACACCTTATATTCTTGTACGGGAAATCTATGCCAGTGCTTCTATCGCAGGCGGAATTGTCTGTGTGGTCTGCCGGGAATCTATGGGAGAAGCCGCGGGTGTTATTCTGGGGCTGACTGTTACCGTAGTGATCCGTGCCCTTGCCGCACATTTCCACTGGAATCTCTTTCGTATACATTGACTCCTGCCGGAAAGATGTTATACTAAAAACAGCTTATGGAAAAAGGAGATGTTTCATAAATGAGTAAAATTGATGAAGTAAGAAAAGCTATGGTCGCTGCTATGAAAGAAGGCAACAAAGAAAGAAAAGATTCTCTTTCCATGCTGCTGTCTGCACTGAAAAACAAAGCGATCGATAAACGCGCGGACCTGACAGAATCAGAGGAAAACGAAGTTGTATTAAAGGAAATCAAACAGACAAAAGAAACTCTGGAAATGACTCCCGCCGACAGAACTGACATCGTAGAAGAATGCCAAAAGCGCATCGCTGTCTATGAGGAATTTGCACCCAAAATGCTCAGTGCCGACGAAATCAAAGAAGTTATCCAGGGTGTCCTTAATGAACTTTCCATTGCTTCTCCTACTGCAAAGGATAAAGGGAAAATCATGAAAGTTCTCATGCCGAAAGTAAAAGGCATTGCAGACGGCAAACTGGTCAATGAAGTGCTGAGCAGTATGTTTCAGTAATTAAATGGGACTGTCCTATCTGAACAGTCCCTCTTTTTATCCACTTCTATACCTGCTTCCCTGCTCAGATTCTCTAAATCTCACAGAATGTATTCACGGCATGAAGCACCCGCTATTTTATCATCTCGATTCCCTGAAGCAGAATATCCTTCGTGAGCATCCCCATTCTTCCTGCTGCAATATTTCCTTCTTTATCAATAAAAAATGTAGTAGGGAATGCCTGAATTCCATAGGTCGACACTGCATTCATCTCAAGGTCATAATAGACAGGAAAACTAAATCCCTGTTCTTCTACATATTCTTTTCCGCTTTCTTCTGTCTCCCCCATACAGCCCACTCCGTCAAGCATGATAAATTGAATCTCGTCTCCCATCTCCTCATAGACTTCCTGAAATTCCGGCATTTCTTCTTTGCAGGGCGGACACTTGCTGGTCCAGAAATTCAGCACTCCCGGTTTTCCATCCAGAATATCAAGAAGCGTGACTTCCTTCCCCTCCTGATCCCATACCGTAAAATCCGGCGCCGCAGTGACCTCTGTTTCCTGCTGTTCTTCTTCGTTTTCTCTTCCAGTTCCCGTGCTTTCCGTATCTCCGGCACTTTCCTCTTCTGTTTCCTGTTTTTCCTTCATGGTTCTTACTTCCTGTCTTTCCGCTTCTTTCTTCAGCTCCTGGTAGCCAAATCCTGCAATCACCAGCAGAAAAATAAATCCCGTAGCTGCCATGATCCATTTCTGTTTTGCGTTCATATTCCCTCCCTGATTCTATACAAATCTTTACCGGCTATGCCAGGAAAGACAGATATTCATTCATCAGACCTGTCATCATCAAAATTCCCACCAGTATCAACAGTCCGCCTGACACCTTATTAATAATACTGTAATGCTGTTTGATCCAATCAAAGGTGCTTTTCAGCTTCTGTATCAGCACTGCACTGATAAGGAACGGAATTCCCAGTCCTGCTGAATAGCATAGTAAAAGCAAAATCCCCTGAGCTACGGAACCTCTGGAAGATGCCAGCATCAGAGCAGATCCCAAAAAAGCTCCTACACAAGGCGTCCATCCTACAGCAAAGACAATTCCAAACAGGAGCGTGGCAAAAAAACCCATTTCTGTATTCTGTCCTATACCGGCGGTACCCCTGAAAATATTCAGCCGGATGATCCCTAGAAAGTTCAGTCCAAAGATAATAACCAGAAGTCCGCTGACTAGATTCACGCCTGTCTGGTATTGTTTTAAAAGAGCTCCGATGCTTCCTGCAAACGCTCCCAACAATGAAAAAGTAATGGTAAATCCCAGCACAAATGCCGCTGCCTTCCACATTGGCGATTGCCTGCGGTCCTGGACCGCTCCGTCTGATCCTCCTGCAAAATATGCTACATATACCGGCAGCATAGGCAAAAGACAGGGGGAAATGAAGGTAATCAATCCCTCCAGAAAAGTAATAAGATAGGTCATAAATATTTCTCCTCAATGATATATAATGTAGCTTTCTGACTTTAGTATTATATCAGATAGAAAAAATTTTTTCTGTAACTTTATTACATTTTTAAAAATATTTGGTATTGGTACCTGAAATTTCCTCTACATTGATGTACTATTTTTCGATACAGCTTTTTTATCCGTCCGCTCTATGATACAATATTATAAGTATTGATTACTTTATGATATTCCCTGGGCGTAAGTGCCAAAATCCAAAGGATCACTTATGCTTTTATATCTGATAGAGGAGGTCTGCCATTATGAAATTCTGGATATCCGGTTACAGCAAAGAAGGTTCTCCTTCTGTGAGTCTTTATGATCTGGGCTGTCAGACCGCTGTATGGACAGCGAACCTGCCTAATCCATCTTATCTTTGTTTTCAGGAACCCTTTCTTTTTGCTCTGGGAGAATTCCATGATCACGGTCAGCTTACTTCTTTTCGTCTTCAGAACGGCACTTTAGTTCCTATAGATTCTCTTCGTGTAGAGGGCGGCGCTCTGTGTCACATCACTGTGAATGCTTCCAGGACATTTCTCGCAGGCTCCTGCTGGGAAACCGGACACTTTTTTACTGTACGCCTGCATCCCGACGGCACATTCGGTCAGGTTCTTTTTTCTCAGATACTGGATGATGGAACCCGAAGAAAATCTCGGATGCATTTTTCAAAGATTCTGGGGGAATACATCTATGGAGTGAATATTGAGCTGGATGCAATATTCTGTTTCCGCCATGAAAATGGTATTTTGTGCCCTGTATCTGTCCTCCGACTTCCTTCCGGCTGCGGTCCCCGACATTTTTACGCAGATGAAAAACGCCAGCTTTTTTACTGTGTTACCGAATATTCCAGCGAACTGCTGGTGATTGACAGCAGTCATCGGGAAAATCTTCGTCTTTTGGATCGGTATCCACTGTTGGATCCTGGTTTTTCCGGAGAAAGCACCGGCTCCACTTTAGCTGTGAGCCATAATGGAAAAGACCTCTATGCAGCCAACCGGGGAGAAGATACCATCGTGCATTTTCATCTTTCTGATGAGGGAATTCCCACTCTGGCAGGAAGATACTCCTGTTACGGAAACTGCCCGCGGCACATTGCCCTTCTGGGAAAAGATCGTCTTCTGGGGATTGCGAATCAGAAAAGTGATGAGGTGATACTGCTGGAAAGAGATTCTGCAAACGGAATGCTCGGAAAGATGCCTGTAAATCGAATACCGTTTGCCTCACCGTCTTTTATAGCCGGCTGCTAAACAGCTAGGTTTTGATTTTACGAAAAACTATTGACACTATCACACAGGCATGCGTTCTAACTGCGTACCTCATTATTATTTGATTATATCTGTTCCGATATCCAGTCAATCCGATTGGGTACTTCCATATCCGCATCCTACGAATCTGCTTCCGAAAGGATTTTTGCACACAGCCGGACAGGTCCTTAATTATACGTCATCATCAGAGCCTATAAAAGCTTCCCATTGCCCATATAAATTTCGACAACGGGAAGCTTCTAGTTATTTATTTTTCAATTTTTTCAGACTCAAATAGCTTGATATTCTTTCAGCAGTTTTTCAACATCTGTATTTTTAATAAAGTCAAGAGCCTTTTTAACGGCAATCTTTTCTTTAAATCCCAGCTTCATCTGAGTCAACGGTGCCCCGTCACGTAATTTGACAGTCGCATTCAAAAGATCCCGCACATCATACGTACTGCCCCATACCTCCGGAACTCCACGATCCACATGAAGCAAGGTATAAACAGCTTCCATACCGGTACGCATAGAATACTCTGTTGTAAAAATAGTATCCCTTGCGGTCTCAGCAAACTGTCCAATAAATGCAAAATTTACTGCTCCATCAGGCACAACTTTTGGACGGTCAGTATCATTACGAGGCATGAAAAAGGCATCAATATAAGGCATCATAACGGGAACCGTATTAGCGCTGTTCTCAGCCAGCTCTTCGATTTCACTTTCCGGCACTCCAATATGGTACAGCCATTCCATGCAGATTTCTTTACCTGTACAATCTCTCATTGGCTTTTTGACATAGTCACCAGGCCTGTCGTTAAAAAGCGCATATACCCAAACAAGACAATGGTCTTTGGGCTGGGAGTGGAACTGTGGCTGGCGGTTAATTGTCCAACTCAAAAGCCAACTGGAATCTTTTACAGATACAATACCTCCAGTGACCACTTTCCCGGTAAACGGATCTCTTTTACAGATATTTGTGATATATGGAATAATCCGCTGGTCCAGTGTCTCCACCGTAGCGCTCATCCAGTTGCACAGCTCGCTGTCATAACAAAATTTATCAGGATTTCCAAAATCAGGGCTCTGAGCAGCGATGCGTCTCCACATATCCCATCCGCTACCCGGCTTGATTTCCGTATAATACGGCGCCGGGGTGTTCTGAGATCCCATTGCGGAGTTTTCCACACATCCACCATTTGTGATGAATACAAAATCATCCTCTGTAAGATCTACGAAACGTGTTTCACCTTCCGCCTCAAGTTCAATACGAATAGCCTGCTTTCTATCAGATTTAACGTCGAACTCAACATTTACAACCTTTGTATTGTAATGAAATGTTACCCCTGCACTTTCTAGGTATTTGATCATCGGAAGGATCATGCTCTCATACTGATTATATTTTGTAAAACGCAGAGCGGTGAAATCAGGAAGCCCTCCAATATGGTGAATATACCGCTTAATATAACGCTTCATTTCCAGTGCGCTGTGCCAGTTTTCAAACGCAAACATCGTTCTCCAATACAACCAGAAATTAGAATCAAATACTTCATCGTCAAAATATTCATCAATACGTTTATCATACAATTCTT
>CALWHD010000027.1 GCA_944380235.1 uncultured Blautia sp. | reverse complement strand
AGTACCGGCTGCAGAGAGGATCGATGTAGACGATACAGGCAAGATTTTCGGTATGTTCTAAGTCATAGAAAAATTAAATCCATATATTTAATCATTGGTGATAAATGACTAATGAAAAAAAGGGTTTAGGAGGATACATAGAAATGGGATTTTCAACTACACCATGTAATGAATTTGTAGAGGTTTTGGCTTCAAAAGCCCCGGTACCTGGCGGTGGAGGAGCTTCAGCTTTAGTAGGCGCTGTGGGAACAGCTTTAGGAAATATGGTAGGAAGCCTTACTGTAGGCAAGAAAAAATATGCTGACGTAGAAGATGAAATGTGGGAGTTAAAGAAAAAATGTGATGAACTTCAGAAAGAGTTTCTCCGTCTGATCGAAAGAGATGCTGAGGTTTTTGAGCCGCTTTCCAAAGCTTATGGAATGCCGAGAGAGACTGAGGAAGAAAAAGCGGAAAAAGCACGAGTTATGGAAATTGTTTTAAAAGACGCATGTTCTGTTCCTATGGAAATCATGGAAAAATGCTGTGAAGCTATTGAAGTAATCGTAGAGTTTGCTGCAAAGGGTTCCAAATTGGCGATCAGCGATGCAGGTGTAGGCGCTGCATTCTGCAAGGCGGCATTAAAAGGTGCCAGTCTGAATGTCTATATCAATACAAAATCTATGGCAGACAGAGAATATGCAGAAGAACTGAACAAAAAGGCAGACGCTATGCTGGAAAAATATACGAAAATTGCGGATGAGACCTTTGAAAGTGTATTATCCAGATTAAAATAGCAGAACCGTCTCCGAAAACGGCGGCAAAGAGAAACAGGAGGATAAGCAAAAATGGCAAAGAGATTACTTGGAAAAGAAGTAACAGCAGCATTAAATGAAAGAATTAAAGCGGATGTTGCAGCATTAGAAGCAAAGGGAGTGAAACCTACACTGGGAATCATCCGTGTAGGCGAGAATGAAAGTGATATCTCCTACGAAAGAGGGGCGACGAAACGCTGCGAAACGCTGGGAGTTGCGTGTGAAAAGATCCTTCTTCCTGCAGATGTATCTCAGGAAGAACTGCTTGCAACTATTGATAAAGTAAATAAAGACGACAACATTCACGGAGTTTTATTATTCCGCCCTCTTCCAAAACATCTGGATCAGTCTGTGATCGAAAATGCATTAGATCCGGCAAAAGATGTTGACTGTATGACAGACGGATCCATGTCTGGCGTATTCACAGGAAAGAATGTAGGATTCCCGCCTTGTACACCACAGGCTTGTATGGAAATTCTGGATCATTATGGAATTGACTGTACAGGCAAGAAAGCAGTAGTAGTAGGAAGAAGTCTTGTAGTAGGAAAACCTGCTGCCATGATGCTGATCAAGAAAAATGCAACGGTTACCGTATGTCATACAAGAACTGTTGATATGCCTTCTGTCGTTAAGGAAGCAGATATTGTTATCGTTGCGGCAGGACGTGCCGGTGTAGTAGACGATACTTATTTGAGAGAAGGACAGATTGTCATTGATGTAGGTATCAATGTAAACGCAGAAGGAAAACTCTGCGGAGATGTTGATTTTGAAAAAGCAGAGCCTATTGTTGAGGCAATTACTCCTGTACCGGGCGGTGTTGGAAGTGTAACGACTTCTGTACTGGTTGGTCACGTTGTAGAGGCTGCAAAGAGAAAATACGCATAAGAAATGGATATAGAAAATAGATAAAGACTCTGTTTTGTATCGGGTAATAATTTGAAAAGCCTGCATCCGTAGTGTAAAAGTGCTGCGGATGCAGGCTTTTTCCTGTGCATAAACTGCTTTGAATGTTTAAGAAGTCTGTTAGTTTGAAAAGTAATGACTACGGTTGAAATTCTGTCATATTTTTTCTGAATTTCAAAGGCAGAAAGTTTCTCTGGCACCGATAGTTGGTCCTGGCTTCCACTGAAAAAAAAAAAAAAAAGGTTTTCCAAAGAGAGACATAAGGATCCTGACAGTCTTTTGTACCTTCTATGAAAGAGAGTTCCTTCTGGGAAAGGGAGGTAAGAAAATAGTTCTGATCTGCCGGGTGAACAGCGGCCAGATTCCGGTTCCTGTCTAAAACCATCCAGTTTTCCGAGGGCATTCGGTCGGAAAAATAAGGTGCAATGAGGGTAAGGACATTGTTTTGCGGCTCTATAACAGAGTAAAGTACCTGAGTTTCCAAGCGTGAGAAACGGATAAATTCTTTGAAATGGTGAGCTTCATTAGTAATACGCCTGTTTAGCTCAAAGACTGAAGAAACTGCAGGGATGCCATGCATAGAAGTTACTCTGCTTCCAGCAGAGAAACCTGTGACTACAAAGCGATAGATTTTATCCAGTTTGTCAGTATCACAGGACATGGCAGCTGTGTAGATAAATTTATAGGCCTCCATGGAAATTTTCTTCTGGATAGATCGGATTACCTTTTGTGTCTTTTCACTGTCAGCTTCAACGTAGCAGTATTGACAGAATAGTTCCGGCATTTCAATAGGTTCTGTCTGGAGCCGGATATTGGAATGCCCCAGACGTGCAGACCATGCATCATAGATGCAGGTCATCATGGACTCAAAATCGTCCTTGCATGTAAAAACAACCATAGATAAGTTCTCCTTTTTAACTGTATTTTAAATAACAGGCATTTGCCCCTGTTTTCTGCTATATGCTTTTAAAGCTGACCAGACAGGCTTTTCCTGGTGTCTTCGATTGTTGGGGATGCTGTAAGAAAATGATCATCAAAAAGAGAAAGCTGGCGGTAGGTCTGAGGATGTTCCAACTCCCAGGCTGTCTTTCGGTCTTCTCCTGTCAGCTGGCGGGTGATGAAATCTTCTTCAATAGGAGTCCGGTAAAGCATTTTTCCGCTGCAAGTAATAAAATATTGCGCTCTTTTCAGTACAACCCCTATACGCTTTAAATCAGGGAAATCCAATTTTTGACTTTTTCGCGCCTGGATAATGCGGTAGGCAGATTTATTTCCTATTCCTGGTACTTTCAAAAGATCCTGATAACATGCCCGGTTGATTTCAATAGGAAATAGCTCCAGGTGGCGCAGAGCCCAGTCACATTTAGGGTCCAGAAGAAGATTAAAATTAGGACGGTCTGGGCTTAAAAGTTCCTCTGCGTGAAAGCCATAATAGCGAAGCAGCCAGTCTGCCTGGTAAAGCCGGTGTTCCCTTAAAAGAGGCGGAGGTGTATCAGGAGCAGGGAGAGCGCTGTCCTCATTGAGAGGAATATAGGCGGAGAAAAAGACTCTTTTTAAATCAAAGTTCTGGTACATTGCCTGTGTGACTTTTAAAAGCTCGAAGTCATTTTCTGCAGTGGCTCCGATGATCATCTGAGTACTTTGACCGGCGGGTACAAAGGGGCGAGGTGCCCCGTTGGAGCGTAAAGGAGCAGAAGGTGTTGAAGAGGACACAGGTGTTGTCTCTGCAAAATATGCTTTTGCGGGGGAAATGCCATGGAGGAATTCTTTTTCAGTTTCAGGAGAAGAAAGGTAAGGAGGATTCTTTTCATTTAAATCATGAAGATTATGCTGTGAAAAGATATTCCCGGCAAGATATTGATTTCCAAAATGGCGTTCCATAAAGGCAGATTTTCCTATGGATAAACGATAGTCCGCAATCTTATGCTGAATTTGTGTCATGGGTTTTAAAATGGCAGAGTGGCTTTTTCCGGGAGCAAGAGAATGCAGCCCCTCCCTGGTGGGAAGTTCTATATTAACGCTCATCCGGTCTGCCAGGTATCCGGTGAGTTCAATAATATCAGGAGATGCGCCCGGGACAGCCTTGGCATGTATATATCCACGGAATTTATATTTGTTCCGGAGGAGAAAAAGAGTCTGATACATCAGTTCCATAGTATAAGTAGGATTTTTAATCACACCGGAACTTAAAAACAGTCCCTCAATATAATTGCGTTTATAGAATTCTATAGTAAGACTGCATAGCTCTTCCGGAGTAAAAGCAGTCCGGGGTTTGTCATTGGAACGGCGGTTCAGACAATATTTACAGTCATAGGCGCATTCATTGGACAATAAGACTTTTAAGAGAGAAATACAGCGTCCGTCTGCGGCAAAACTATGGCAGATGCCGGCTGCACAGGAATTACCCAGGCTTCCGCTTTTACCTCTGCGGTCCACGCCACTGGAGGTACATGCCACATCATATTTGGCGGCATCGGAAAGGATTTGAAGTTTTTCTTCTAAAGTAAAGGATGATAGTTGCTTCATAATAGACTCCCTGTTTTTGTTTATATACTGAAAGATTAGTGGGGCAGAATGCAAATCATTTTGTAAGACTGCCTAATCGGTAATTCATTTATTAAGTATTCGAATATATGTTCTGTTTTTCTTATTATAAAATGATTTAGATCAAATGTCAAGAACAAATGTTCGATTAAAAGAAAATGTTCTAGAGAAATCCTGATGTTCATATAATATATCAATATGATTAAGGGGGAAATTTTATGGATACATATAATATTTATAAAGACATACAGGCACGCACCAACGGGGAAATTTACATAGGTGTGGTGGGACCGGTCCGTACAGGGAAATCTACCTTTGTCCGCAGATTTATGGAGCTGGCAGCTCTGCCGAATATGGAGGAGACAGAGAGAAATGAGGTAAGAGACCAGCTTCCTTTAAGTGGTTCGGGAAAACTGATTACTACTGTGGAGCCTAAGTTTATTCCAAAAGAAGCAGCCAGAATACATATAGGTGAAGATGTGGATGCGAAACTAAGGCTGATTGACTGTGTGGGATTTGTCGTTCCTGATGCAGCCGGAAATATGGAAAATGGAAAAGAGCGCATGGTAAAAACTCCGTGGTACGGCTATGAAATTCCTTTTCACCAGGCTGCAGAAACAGGTACCAGAAAAGTAATCGAAGAACATTCAAGTATCGGTCTGATTATTACCTGCGATGGTTCTTTTGGAGAGATTCCAAGAGAAAATTACATAGAAAGTGAAGAAAAAACGGTTGCGGAATTAAAGAAAACAGGAAAACCATTCCTGATTCTTATTAATTCTCAGAAACCATATAAGGAAGAAACCTTAAATCTGGCGGAAGAGCTGAAAAAGAAATATCAGGCAGGTGTGCTAAGTGTCAACTGTGAGCAGCTGAGAAAAGAAGATGTTTCCCGTATCCTGGAAAAGATTTTGTATGAATTTCCTGTTGTGCAGATGGAATTTTATGTACCAAAGTGGGTGGAAATGCTGTCCAGGGATCATTATCTGAAAGAAGAACTTCTCAACGGAGCAAAGGAGCTGATGGGAAAGATAAAGTATGTCAAAGATGCTTCAAAAGAAAATCTTTCCATTTCCTCAGAATATGTAAAAAAAATGGTTCCTGAGCTGGTGGATCTGTCAAGCGGACGAGTGAAAATCCGGGTGGAAATGGAGGAACACTGGTATTATGAGGTCCTCAGCGAAATGACAGGTGTTTCCATTGCTGATGAGTATGCGCTGATTCATACTATGAGGGAAATGGCGAAGATGCGGGAAGAATATGTAAAGGTACAGGGCGCAATTGAGGCTGTAAGGGGAAAAGGATACGGTGTTGTAACCCCGGATAAAGAAGAAATCCGGCTGGAGGAGCCTGTGGTAATCAAACAGGGAAATAAATATGGGGTAAAAATAAAATCGGTCAGTCCTTCTATCCACATGATCCGCGCAAACATAGAGACCGAGATTGCGCCAATTGTTGGAAACGAAGAACAGGCAAAAGATCTGATCTCTTATATCAAGGCGAGTGACGAGCGGAAAGAAAGTATCTGGCAGACGAATATTTTCGGAAAATCGATTGGCCAGCTGGTAGAAGACGGTATACACACAAAATTAGTTCAGATTGGAGATGAAAGCCAGGTAAAACTCCAGGACACGATGCAGAAAATTGTTAATGACAGCAAGGGGGGCTTAGTCTGCATTATCATTTAGCAATTTAGAAAGAGGCTGCTGTAAGGGCGGACACTTCCATATAGTTTCACACTTTCAGACAGAAGAAAGGTGTGGAAAAAAGGAAACAAGAAAACTCTATGTGAATGGACGAACCATTTGCATAGAGTTTTTCTTTTGCCTATTTCAAATTTTAGCGTCCGCAGGATGTGCAGCCGTCACCGAAAGGGACGATCTTGGGGGCTTGGGGGTTATCCCTCAACAAGCGTTTTGGTGGGTAGAAAACCCGCCAAAATCGCAAACATGTACATGTTTGCATTGCTTGCCGCCGATTTTATCCCAAATATTGATAAATAAATTTCAAATATTTTTTAGCGATAGTAACCGCAACAGCGTGACGAACTCCGCTGCCAGCCAAATGATGCCTTCTCCCATCAACACCCGGAAAATGCGCACTGTCTTGACCATTATATCCCAGCTGACAGTATTCACGTCTGTTATGTTTCCACGGAAATGCGCCGTTATTTATCATAACAAAGTGCATGTCATGAAAAATGGGGAGCGGATGGTTTGAAAAAATCCAGTCATTTTGAAAGGGCAAATACCCGATGATCCCCACGAGAATAGATTGGGTTTGAATCATGGTGTGGTTTCCTACAATAAACAAGAATTATACTTCTGTTTCAAGCAACTCCCGCAGGTACTGCAAAAAGATATTTGCAGCCTTGGAAAACACCTGATATTTTTTCCAAACAATAAACCCGCGCGCCTCTAAGCGAGGAGAAAATGGACGAAAACAAAGATTGCTGCCTTTAGTGTTAATGAGCTTGTCATAGCACAGAGCGTATCCAAGTCCTTCATCCACCAATAGAGAAGCGTTAAAAAGCAGGTTGTAAGTGGCCACGATATGCAGTTCTGACTCTTCCCGCTGAAGCCATT
>CALWHD010000026.1 GCA_944380235.1 uncultured Blautia sp. | reverse complement strand
GATTTTACTATGAAATGGTTTTTGTCCGTTCCCATTTGATTTTTCGTCATAATACCCGCCCATACAGGAGACGGGTTTCTTTTTGACGAAAATTTTATATGGAAAGGATACTTTATCATGAATTTACATTACAGAAAAAATCTCTGTCTGTTGTACTTGATTTCTTTTTTTCAGGGCATGGTATTCTATGCACCTGTGGCTGCTCTCTACAGGCAGTCCTGCGGTCTTAACATGCTTCAGATTACTGTGATTGAAAGTATTTCCCTTATTTTGTGTATCGCACTGGAGTTTCCATGGGGGATTCTCGCAGAAAAAATGGGATACAGCAAGACCATAGCCGTCTGCTGCGGTATCTATCTGGCATCCAAAGTCATTTTCTGGAATGCTCATGATTTTTCTGACTTTCTCTTTGAACGTATTTTATTAAGTTTTGCCATCGCCGGTCTTTCCGGGGTTGATATGAGCCTTCTGTATCTGACAGTGCCAAAAGAACAGTTTCACAAGGTCTGCAGCATCTATGACAGTCTGGGAACCAGCGGTTTATTGGCTTCCTCTGTACTGTTTACCATTTTCTTTCAGGGCAGCTGGCGGATTGCTGCACTGATGACAGTACTTTCCTATGCTGCCGCTTTTGCTGCTTCACTTTTTCTGTCTCCCCTGCCTGCCGGTTCCTCCCACTGTCCCGGTGACTGTATAACTTCTTTTTCAGCAGTAGAAAATCCTTGCCTGATTTTAAAAAACTTTTTGGGAAATAAACGGCTGCTTCTTTTTCTCTCCGGCACTGCTCTGCTCTCAGAAATGTGTCAAAATGTTACTGTATTCTTAAACCAGCTGCAATATATCAGATGTGGTGCTTCAGAT
The DNA here is from genome assembly GCA_944380235.1 of uncultured Blautia sp. Lineage (GTDB taxonomy): Bacteria > Bacillota > Clostridia > Lachnospirales > Lachnospiraceae > Blautia. Next base: position 6,338 of record CALWHD010000026.1, on the reverse strand, counting down.
ACTGTAATCGGATTTTTTTACATCCTGGTATCTCTTGCCGGGCTTTTCGGGATATTTTCCTTTGCTGCAACAAAAAAAGCAGGAGAATTTATATTTTCTTCTCTCTGCTTTCTTCTGCCTGCTGTACTTTGTTTTCTGCTCTGTTTAACAGAAAATCCCGTGCTGTCTGCTGTCTGCATCATCGGAATACAACTTATGGGATCCTTATTTCAGCCGCTTTTAAGCCGTTTTCAAAATGAGGAGATTCGGACTTCCAGCCGTGCCGCCGCCTTAAGCCTGCAGGCAGTCTTTTTGGAATGCACCAGCGCTGCAGTGGCTCCCGTCTATGGAATTCTGGCAGACAGATCTCTTCCTTCAGCCTTCTTTGCAGGCACCTTTTCCTGCCTGGCAGGTTATGTTTTTTTCCTTGTATGGTACAGGAAACGTTAAAATATAGAAAAAGAAAGAGGCATTTCCGCATCGGAAGCCTCTTTCTCTCAGACAGGAATTCTAAAAATTTTTTCCGATCTGCAATCATTCTACCTGCTGTGTTCCTTCCCCAAAATAATAATACGCTTTTCCATTCTCCAAAGCGATCCCCTTTGCCCGGGCAAGCTCTTCCACAGTCACCAGTTTGAATCCCTGTGCTGTCAGATCCGGTATCATACGGATCGCAGCCTTGACAGACCACTCATGGATATCATGCATCAGTACTACAGAACCATCCTGTGCATTGTCCATAACACACTGATAGGTCTGGTCCTCACTTTTGGTCTTCCAGTCTTTGGTATCCACACTCCACATAATAATAGGAAAACCAGAAACAGACTGTACTGTCTCATTATAAGCGCCTCCCGGCGGTCTCATAGCTGTAGGAGCGGCTCCTGCAGCCTTTTCAATAATGCTGCTGGTTTTTTCGATCTCTTCTGTCACCTGTCCGCTTGACAGATTCGTTAAAATTTGATGATCGTATGTATGATTTGCCAGCTCCATCCCCATTTCCTTCATGCGCTTAACAGTATCCGGATATTGCTCCGCATTCTGTCCCAGCATAAAGAAAGTCGCCTTTGCATTATTTTCTTCCAGACAATTTAAAAGCTCTTCCGTGTACTGTCCGGGACCATCATCAAAAGTAAGCGCAATCATAGGTTTTACTTTCTCACTGTCATATTTCCCGCTTTCATCGAAATAACAGTCTTTCCCGTCAATGACCTGCCAGCCTGTCTTTACATATCCGTTTTCATCAAAATAATATTGATTTCCGTCAATCTCCTGCCAGCCATTCTCATAAAATGTTCCATCGGAATTTTTATACCATATGCCGGAGGAATCTGACTGCCAGCCGCTCAATGTGGTTTCTTCCGAAAACTTTCCGATATCAGCAGCACTCATCACCGGCTGGCTCAGAGCTGTTGTCACCTGGGTTCCGGAATCTGCCTTTACTTCTTCGCTAACCTTACCAGAATCTTGTCCTCCTCTGTCCGGAAGCAGCCTGCTGATTCCAAATGCCGCCAGACAAATCACCAGCACCAGCACTGCTGCCATAGCAGCATAACGCATAATTCTCCGTCTTCTCTGCTGCCGCAGCTTTTCCAGGCGTCTTTTTCGCATACGTTCCTGGCGCCGTTTCATGTATTCTTCATCGTCAAACAGGTCTTCCGGTGTCAGAATTTCCCTTCTGCCGCGGATCTCTGTAGTCTGTGTAGTATTTCTTTCGGTCAAACCGGAATATCGGGAGTTTCTGGAGCTTTTGGAAGGACCTGATTCTCTGCGGATCCTGAGGCTTTCAGAACTTCTTGTGCGCCTGGAATGTGCAGTATTTTGACTGCTTCTGGTTCGCCTGGGATTTCTGGAGCTGTCAGAACTGCGTCTTCTTTCGTCCATAATAATCTCCTCTCTTCGTATTCCCTTCCATTATACACAATTAACCATAGTTTGTATAGGCAAACATCTACATATTTTTCCCTTTTTTTACAAAATTCCCAGATGTTCCAACAGAATTTTAATGCCCAGTAAAACCAGAATAATTCCTCCCGCCAGTTCAGCTTTTGATTTATATCTGGACCCGAAAACATTGCCCACTTTAACACCTGCTGCCGAGAAGATGAAGGTAGTCACACCGATAAATCCTGCCGCCGCAGCAATGTTTACATCAAGAAACGCAAAGGTGACTCCAACAGCAAGAGCATCAATGCTTGTAGCTACCGCCAGAGGAAACATCGTCTTGGGATCTACTCCGGCACTTGGACAGACTTCCTCTTTTTCCATGGATTCACGTATCATATTGATTCCGATAAATCCCAGAAGCACAAAGGCAATCCAATGATCCACAGCGGTGATCTTCTCCTTAAACTGCGCGCCCAGAAAATATCCCAGGACAGGCATCAATGCCTGAAATCCTCCAAACCACAGACCTGCTGCCGCCATATGTTTTATGGACAGCTTCTCTGTTGCAAGCCCCTTACAGACTGAAACCGCAAAAGCATCCATAGACAGCCCTACAGCAAGAGTAAACAAAGTAAAAATATCCATCTTTTTTCTCCTTTTCTTTTCCTTTCTTCCGGGAGCAGCGAGATAAGGCGGCAGTGCCCATCCTGCACTTCTCAGCCTTACCTGTGGCCGAATGGATCCTGCCGGTAAAATTTTAACAAAAAAACCCGGTCATAGTCTCAAGACTATGCCGGGTCATTACCGCATTCAGACTTCACGTATAGCCTTAACAGTTATACATGAGTCTTGCAATTTAAGACAAGCCAGACCTTTTTACAGTCAGTATGTTGACTTGCCGCGTACACCAATACGCCTGCTACTCCCTCACTGGAATATTTAACTTCGTATAAGGTAACATATTTACGGAAGGCTGTCAAGGTTCTCATACAGAAGTTCTTGCAGATTTACGCTATGTCTGTTCTTGTTCGGACTGATTCTGTATTTCTATTCTGCAATGGAAAAGTCGACCTCCGCAGAGCTGTGGCCTGTCAGGCTCCTGCTTCTTTCATCGGGCTGAGAAACTCCAACAAACAATTTGAAATGTCTGCCGTCAATATATCTCTCTCCTTTATCATCCACTGCGGACATAGCCGAATTTTTTATTTTCATAGAAAGAACCTTTTGTTCTTTGGCTTTTAAAAAAACTCTCTGAAAACCGCAAAGGCTATAATTTCTTACTGCCCACTCTGAATCCATATCTTTTATGTAAACCTGGACCACTTCCTCTGTATCTCTGTCTCCCTGATTTTCAACTCTGATCTTCAATTTTATATCCGATTCTTTCGTTACCTGATCCTCCAGTTCTGCCCCTGTGACCCATGCATCCCCGTAGGTCAGACCGTATCCGAAAGGATACAGAGCTTCCTTCTCCATATAACGGTAGGTACGGTTTTTCATAGAATAATCCGTAAATTCCGGCATTCCCTCTAAATCTTTATAAAAAGTAATCGGTAATTTTCCGGAGGGAGATACCCTGCCGAAAAGCAGATCCGCCACTGCTTTTCCTCCTCTTGCACCTGGATACCACGCAAGAAGGATCCCGCTGCAGTTTTCCTGGGCATAATTTAAGTCAATGGAACTGCCTGCCATCAAAACCACGATCGTAGGCTTGCCCACTGCCGTCACCTTCTCAATCAGCTCTTCCTGAGATTTCGGCAGATGCAGATCTTTTTTATCACCAGAAGCATAACTGTTTCCTGTATCGCCCTGTTCGCCTTCCAGAGTCTCATCCAGCCCTACACAGACAATTACAACATCGCTGTGCTCTGCCACTGTTACAGCCTCAGAGATTCTGTCCTGCTCCCATGCCAGACTTTCTACTCTGTCCTTATATAAATGGCAGCCCTGAGAATACAGAACTCTCACATCATCTCCCACTTCATCCTGAATGCCTTCCAGCACAGTAATATATCTGGAAGAAGTTCCATGGTAATTGCCGATCAATGCTGACCTGCTGTCTGCATTTGGTCCTACTACTCCTATGGTCTTTAGCTGATCTTTATTCAGCGGAAGCACACCGTCATTCTTCAGCAGCACACAGCTCTTCCTTGCCACATTTAAAGCTTCCTGGACATGTTCTCTGCATTCTACTGCCTCATAGGGAATGTTATCATACTCGCTTCCGTCAAAAAGTCCCAGAAGAAATCTGGAAGCAAGCGCCCGCTCTGCAGCTCTGGTAATTTCTTCTTCTGTGACCAGCCCCTCTTCCACAGCCGCTACCAGATGCAGATATGTATTTCCGCAATTCACATCACACCCTCTTTTCAGCGCCAGTGCTGCAGATTCTCTGGCGTTCTTTGTGATTTTATGATTTTCATGGAAATCTTTAATTGCCCCGCAGTCAGATACAAAATGCCCGTCAAAATGCCATTTCCCCCGCAGAACTTCTTCCATAAGATAATGATGACCGCAGCACGGCTCTCCATTGGTTCTGTTATAAGCTCCCATGACAGATTCTACATCTGCTTCTGTCACCAGCGCCTCAAAAGCCGGAAGATAGGTCTCCCACATATCCTTTAAACTTACCTTTGCGTCAAACTCATGGCGGATCGCTTCCGGTCCGCTGTGTACAGCAAAGTGCTTCGCACAGGCTGCTGCCTTCATCACAGGTCCGTCTCCCTGCAGTCCTTCAACAAACTTCACGCCCAGTCTTGATGTAAGATAGGGATCTTCTCCATAAGTTTCATGTCCTCTTCCCCATCTGGGATCTCTGAAAATGTTTACATTCGGGGACCAGAAGGTCAGACCTTTGTAAATATCCCTGTCATTATGCTTTGCGTATTCGTTGTATTTTGCCCGTCCTTCTGTGGCAATGATATCACCGATTTTTTTCATTTCCTCTTCATCAAAAAGCGCTGCCATGGCAATTGCCTGGGGAAACATGGTAGCCACACCTGCTCTTGCCACTCCGTGAAGTGCTTCATTCCAATAATTATATGCCGGCACCCCAAGACGTTCTACCGGTGCAGCGTCATATCTTAACTGAGCTGCTTTTTCCATAAGTGTCATTTTTTCCACAAGTTCTTTTGCTCGCTCCCTCGCCTGGGCACGCTCTTTTTTATGATCTCTCAATTTCTTTACCTCCTCAAAATATAACCGCTTTTCTTTAGATAATCTTATTATAACTCTCCTTCGCTTTTTTTCATTACGGATTGTGCGGTTTATTGCCCAGATATTGCGTTTTTCATTTTATTTTCAGCAGTTTCTCTTTTCTTTCTCTTTCCCATGGGGTATGATTAAAACCATACCGCAAGTGAAACATTCATTCACACAATCCCAGGCATCATCCAGAAAGGTGGTATTTTCCAAGTATGAAAGATATTTTTATAGGAAGCCGCGAGACTGTCCTTTATCCAACTTCTTCCCGCTTCCGCGTAATCCTGCAAAAAGGTCCTTACGAGATTAAGGCACACTGGCACCCCGGAATCGAAATTATCATGCCTCTGTCCGGCAATTATCGGGTATTCATTGGCGAAGAACATATAGAACTGGAAAAAGGAGATATCCTTTTTCTCCATTCTGCTACCGTTCATGCGCTTTCCGGTCCCAGGGAGGGAACCCGCCTGATTTTTCAGTTTGATATAGAGCTTCTCTATTCCCTGCAGGGATTTCAGAGCCTGCTTTTCACCTTTCCCTCTTTTCTTTTTCTTAAAAGAAAAGGAGAAACTACTGATTACCCGGCTGTGCAGAAAATCCTTTTTTCCATCATACAGGAATACCGTCACCAAAATCTTTTGTGGGAAGCACGCCTTTATTCCCTGGTCCTGGATCTTTATACCCTGCTTTTCCGCTCTCCCTTCCTGCAGATGCAGTCTCTTTGTACAGCCCCTGCTTCTTCTCTTCTGCAGAACAGGCGCTCCCAGGAAAAGTTCCTTTCTGTGTGTCAGTACATAAACCAGCATCTGGCTTCAGATATTAGTCTGGAAGACGCTGCCGCACATGCCGGCTTTTCCAAATTTTATTTTTCCAGACTGTTCCGTGATTTTGTAGGCATTCCATTTTCCCAATATGTCACAAAACAGCGGGTCCACAAGGCTAAGCTTCTTCTGCTCACCACAGATGCCCCTGTCACAGATATTGCCCTGGAATCCGGTTTCAACAGCAGCAGCACCTTTAACCGCTGCTTCTGCGGAGAAACAGGCATGTCCCCCACCTTATTCAGGCAAAAACACGCCCGGCTCCGGAATTAACCTTCCGCGCCCGGCGTGTCTTTTCTTCTCACTCTCTATAAAACGCTTCTATCTATCCCACTTATCACAAAGTGCATTGATCTGATCTGCAAATTTTGCCAGGTCTTTATTCGCACCGCCTTCATTATGACGGATAACCGTCATCAATCTTTGACCAGCTGCAAGCAATCTTGCAAATAC
>CALWHD010000025.1 GCA_944380235.1 uncultured Blautia sp. | reverse complement strand
CTGCGCCTATGTGATCCTGGAACTTGTAAATTATCTCCACAAAGAAGATTTTCTGTCTAAGATGGCAGAGCTTTTAAAGATGATTCTGGAGTGGACGATGAAAACCTGTACAGCTGTTATTATTGGGATGCAGATCATTCAGAATATGATAAGTCCGGCAATGGATTCTCTCAAGAGGGACATGCTGGGGAAAACAGCGGCGGCTATTCCGGGGGTGGGAAATGCTATAAATGGGGTTACAGAGGTGGCCCTGGGAACGTCAGTGCTGATCCGGAATTGTCTGGGAGCGGCAGGTATCCTAGTTCTTATTATTCTGGGGCTTCCTCCAGTGATAAAACTGGGCATGTCTGTTCTTTTATATAAGTTTCTGGCAGCTTTGGTACAGCCCGTGTCGGACAAACGGATGGTGGGATGCCTGAATACAGTGGGAGAAGGATGCCGTTTGCTTTTAAAGGTGCTCCTTACTGTGGAGCTGCTGCTGCTCATCACCATTGCCATTCTGTCAGTTTCCTTTATTTCCAGATGATATAGTTTGCAGGGCGGTTCCGGATGCGGAGAAGGAGGGGTAGTCAAAGTGGCAGAGGAGTTTTACAGCTGGCTGCAGGATCTGGCATGTTATTTTATTCTCCTGTCAGCGGTCATGAATTTCCTTCCGGACAACAGCTATAAAAAATACGTACAGTATTACATGGGACTGCTTCTGATTCTTGTGGTTTTGGCTCCTGTGTTTGATGTGACCCATATTCAGGACAAAATTGATTCATATATAGAAGAATTCGGGAATATAGATACAGGAAGAGAGGAATGGGAAGAGAAAGCAAAACAGTGGGAGGGAGAGTGGCAGGAGAACATAAGGACAAACGGTGAGGAGGTGGATCCATGAAGCCCCTGCAGGATATGATGAAAAAGGAAAAACTGGTGGTAATTCTTCTGGCAGGGCTTTTGCTTCTGATCATTGCTCTTCCGGTAAAAGACAGGGAAGGGGAAGAAACGGAGAAGACACCGTCTGAAGAGGTACAGGAGGCGGACGGCGGGCAGGACTGGCAGGAAAAAATGGAGGAACGTCTTACCCGGGTTCTGGAACAAGTAAAAGGTGTAGGGAAGACGGAAGTATTCCTTACCTGTGAAAGCACAGAAAAAAAAGTGGTGGAAAAAGACGAAAATGATACGGTATATGAAAAAGATGCCAGGGGAAATCAGTCTCCCTATGTGACAACAGAAGTTTATCCTAAGGTCACAGGCGTCCTGGTGGTGGCACAGGGAGGAGATGATCCGGTGATTGTTCAGAAGATTCAGGAAGCCGTGGAGGCATTATTTCAGGTAGAAGCCCATAAAATTAAAGTGATGAAAATGAATTAGAGGAGAGTGCAGCATGAAAAAAATCTTCAAGAAGAATCAGGTTATCATTACAGCCCTGGCAATTATGATTGCTGTGGCAGGGTACATCAATTACTCAGATAATCACCTGGGGATTGACGGAGTACTGGAGAAGGCAAGCACAGACAGTACGGATGAAACAGCCCAGACTGCTTCTGATACAGATGGGATTGTGGAGGAGATTGAAAGTCTGGATTATGATCTGACCGATGAGACAGCCCTGACAGAAGAGAATGCAAAGGCACAGGAGGATGCAGAAGGTGATGTGCAGGCAGAAGAAAATGGGACAGAAGAGTCTGCAGACGCATCAGGGCAAACGGAAGAAAGTGCATCCGCAGAGGGGACAACGGTGACAGAGACACCGGGGGAAGCAGTACTTACAGGAGCTTCCGGTTTTGCTGCACAGGCAAAGGTCAGCCGGGAGCAGGTACGCTCAGCCAACAAGGAAACTCTTCTGGAGATCATCAATAATGAAAACCTGGGGGATGAGCAAAAACAGGAGGCAGTCAGTTCTATGGTCAGCATGACAGATATGGCGGAGCAGGAAGAAGCGGCAGAACTTCTGCTGGAAGCCCAGGGGTTTTCCGATGTAGTGGTCAATCTCACCGGGGACAGTGCGGATGTCATTGTTCCTCAGGAATATATGGAGGATGCCAGCAGAGCACAGATTGAGGATATCGTAAAAAGAAAGACCAGCGTTCCGGTGGAAAATATTGTGATCACTCCGCTGGACGAAGGAACAGAAGAGGCGCAGTAGGAAGGTTTTGGCTTTTCCGGGCAGAAATCCCCTTGACACAGGTTTCCATGTATACTAAAATAGCGTCAGTGCGCATAAAGGCAGGAAAAACAGTTCCTGCTCAGATATAGATTCATAAATTTTAGAAAGAAGGAGAACCAAAGGTGGCTGACTATACCAAAGAAATTACAAAAAGACGTACATTTGCAATTATTTCCCACCCGGATGCCGGAAAAACCACGCTTACAGAAAAGTTTCTGCTCTACGGCGGTGCCATCAATCTGGCAGGAAGTGTGAAGGGCAAGGCAACCGCCCGTCATGCGGTTTCCGACTGGATGGAGATTGAAAAGGAGAGAGGTATTTCCGTTACTTCCTCCGTGCTGCAGTTTAACTATGACGGTTACTGCATTAACATATTGGATACACCGGGACATCAGGATTTCTCAGAGGATACTTACCGAACACTTATGGCTGCGGACTCTGCAGTCATGGTTATTGATGCGTCCAAGGGTGTGGAGGCTCAGACAAGAAAACTCTTCAAAGTCTGTGCCATGCGCCATATCCCTATTTTTACTTTTATCAACAAGCTTGACAGGGATGCCAATGACACTTTTGATCTTTTGGATGATATTGAAAAAGAACTGGGAATCCCCACCTGTCCCATTAACTGGCCCATTGGTTCCGGAAAAAAATTCAGAGGTGTTTATGACAGGGAAACAAAAAAGGTGCTTACTTTCTCTGATACCATGAAAGGTACGAAAGAGGGAATCGAGGAAGAGATTGCTATTGACGAGGATCGTCTTTTAGAAGTACTTGACCCGGAGCAGAAGGAGCAGCTTTTGGAGGAAATCGAGCTTTTGGACGGTGCCAGTGCGGAATTTGATCAGGATCTGGTGGATCAGGGAAAACTTTCTCCCGTATGCTTTGGCTCCGCTCTTACAAATTTCGGTGTGGAGACCTTTTTAAAGCATTTCCTGAAAATGACCTCCTCACCTTTGCCGCGAACAGCGGATGTGGGTGTGATCGATCCTATGAAAGAGGATTTTTCCGCGTTTGTCTTTAAGATTCAGGCAAATATGAACAAAAACCACAGAGACAGGATTGCGTTTATGCGGATCTGTTCGGGAAAGTTTGAGGCATCCAGGGAAGTCTATCATGTGCAGGGGAATAAAAAGATGCGTCTTTCCCAGCCGCAGCAGATGATGGCTCAGGACCGCCATGTGGTGGAGGAGGCCTATGCGGGAGACATTATCGGTGTTTTTGATCCGGGAATCTTTTCTATTGGAGATACCGTATGCGCTTCGGGAAAGAAATTTCAATATGAGGGAATCCCCACTTTTGCGCCAGAACATTTTGCCAGAGTGCGTCTGACAGACAGCATGAAAAGAAAGCAGTTTGTAAAAGGCATTAACCAGATTGCCCAGGAAGGCGCCATCCAGATCTTCCAGGAAGTGATGGGAGGCATGGAAGAGATCATTGTAGGCGTAGTAGGAGTACTGCAGTTCGATGTGCTGAAATACAGGCTGGAAAACGAATACAATGTGGAGATTCGTCTGGAATCCCTGCCCTATGAGCATATCCGCTGGATTGAAAATAAAGATGAAGTAGATGTAAAATCCCTTACAGGGACATCCGATATGAAGAAAGTTATGGATCTGAAAGGAAATCCATTGCTTTTGTTTATCAACAGCTGGAGCATTGGTATGACGCTGGATCGAAACGAAGGACTGAAGCTTGCGGAGTTTTCCAGGAATTAAGAAGAAAGAGGCGGTTTTTTGCGGGAAAAGTAAAAAACCGCTTTTAATTTTATAATGCATTTGGTATAATAATACACAGGACATTTCCTGGAGGAGGTAGAATATTATGGCGGAAGACAGAAACATCTACAAGATACATGACAATGGATCTCTTGGGGAAGTACAGATTGCAGATGAGGTAGTGGCGATTATTGCAGGACTTGCGGCAACTGAAGTGGAAGGCGTAGGCTCCATGGCTGGAAATATTACAAACGAACTGGTAGGAAAACTGGGCATGAAAAATCTTTCCAAAGGCGTAAAGGTAGATGTCCTGGAAGATGTAGTCTGTGTAGACCTGGCACTGAATATCGAATATGGATACAATATCCTGGAGACCAGCAAAAGGGTGCAGGAAAAGGTAAAGGCAGCCATTGAAAACATGACAGGGCTTACCGTGTCAGATGTAAATGTGCGCATTGCCAGCGTAGAATTGGAAAAAGAAGGCAAATAGTTCATTGACAAGTAAACATCTAAAAGAGCAAAGTGATAAGGTGTCTTTTTTAGAGGCACCTTATCTTTTTACGGAGGAA
>CALWHD010000024.1 GCA_944380235.1 uncultured Blautia sp. | reverse complement strand
TCCCTGAAATTCCAGATTCCCCGTTTTCTTTTGTATCTTTTTTCTTATGGTGTTCTGCTTTGTATTTTTCTGTTTTTATTCCGTCAGGATTTTTCTGACTCGTTCGCTTCCTGTGCGGACTATCTTGTCCGGGAAGCAGAAAGCCTTTATATCTTCGGACAGCCTGCTTCCTCAGGTATGGAGCAGGGTTCCCCGAATCCCTGTCTGATTTTTCTGCTGCTGTTCTTTCAGTATCTCCTCTTAAACGCAGCAGGATCTGGCAAAAAATGGTTCTTTTTCCTGCTTTTGTGTATTCCTCTCGCCTTTGCAGTCTCCTTTGACCAACCACCTTCTTTTGCTGCCCTGGGATTTTTGCTGTCAGCATTTCTTTTGTGGGACTGCTGTTTTTTGAAGGGACCGGCGCAGGCGGGAAAACTGTTCTCTGTTTTTGCAGTCCTTGCGCTGTATGCGCTGTGTTTCCACTTTCTGGCTCCTTCTGTATCCCCCCGGCTTTTTTCCGCCTACCCTTCCCTGAACCAGGCAGTAAATTCTCTGGGAAGTTCTCTCTTTTCTTCTGTAAACTCAGGTACAGATTTTTTCCCTGACAGTACTTCCGAAGGCCAGTCCTCCTATCTGTCAAGGACACACGGCGGATTTTCTTATGAGACTGCCTCTGACAGACAGTCTCTTACAAATGCGTCTCCCTCTTATACCGGCCAGACAATGTTCACTCTGGAATCTGACCAGGAACTGACAGCCCCTTTATATCTGAGGGGTTTTGTGGGTGCTTCCTATTCCGACGCTCTCTGGACCGGAGTCTCAGACTCTCTCTGGCAGCCTTACGCCCGGCAGACACACATATCTGGCCTGACTTCGTTGTACAATCTGCCTTATCAGCTTGGCAAAGAGGAACATTCCCCTGCAGATCTCAGGCTGTACAGACAGTTTCACAATGCCTACCACTATTTTCCCTACGGTGCGAGTCTGCCTTTCTCCGTGCAGGTCACAGAGAGCAATCAGGTATTTTCCAATGCTTCTGACACCTCTGCTTTTTCCTGGATTCCTCTGACACTTCAAGACTCCGGCTTTCTTTTCTCCGGGGATAGTACTCTGCCTTCCCTGGATCTGAGAAGTATGGAAAATACCTATTCAGAATATGTGCAGGACCTCTATACTCTCTGGGATGCAGAAGGGCTGGAAGAACTGTACGAAGCGGTCTCCTCTTTTTCTTCCTTTCCTCTTTCCGCTGAACCGTCCTATGAAGAAATCTGTGAGGCAGTAGCAGATATCCAGGAGTATCTGTGGAACCAGGCTTCCTACAGTCTCTCTCTTTCGGATACAGGCGGGGAAGATGCCAGCTTTGTCTATGATTTTCTTTATCGCCGGCAGGAAGGCTTCTGTATCCACTTCGCCACTGCAGGAACACTGATGTGCAGGATGATGGGTATCCCGGCACGGTATGTAACCGGCTACACTGTACACCCGGATAACGCAGACACAGCAGCTCCTGGCACATACCGTTATCTGGTCCCCGATTCCAGCGCACATGCCTGGACAGAAATCTACATAGGAGATGGGGGCTGGGTCCCGGTGGAAATGACCCCTTCTGCAGCAAGCTCTGATCCTGTTTCCGGCAGTTCTCCGCAGCAGACAGAGAACCTTTCCCAGGAACAAAAAGAGGAATCTTCAGAGGAAACATCTTCCTCCGAAGATTCCCCAAATGGAATCGGCGGTGCCGGTGCGGACAGTCCCTCCGGAGTCTCTATCCGGCCCGGAAAAGTTTTTCTTTCCGCAGCGGCAGTTCTTGCATGCCTGGCAGTTGTATTCTTTCTTCTGCTGATTCTTCGTGTCCTGCGTTTCAGAAAGCGTATGGGTTATTTTGCTTCGTCCGAACCATCCTGCTATCTGACAGTCTTCCAAAGCCTTCTCAAACTTTGGCAGCTTTGTTATCATCTGCCCTTTGACCGTTTGGATGAGGATTTCATCCTGAAAGAAAGTAAAAAACTTCCGCCTGACACCCGGGATCTTTTTGTCTCCCTGTATGCGCAGGCAGAAGAATTTTCCTTCAGCAGCAGGACTCCTTCCCAAAAGGATATCCGTTTTCTCAGACAGACTTATCTTCTGGAAAGGAAGAAACTTCTGGCTTCCTGCAGCTTTTGGAAAAAAATATATCTTTTCTTACTGAAGGGATTTTAAATTGCCTCTGCTTTTTCAAACTGGCTGTTATAAAGATTTGCATAAAAACCTTTTGCAGCCAGAAGCGATTCGTGAGTGCCCTGTTCGATGATATCTCCATCTTTCATTACAAGGATCAGGTCCGCATCACGAATGGTAGAAAGCCTGTGGGCAATGACAAAGCTGGTCCTTCCCTTCATCAGGTTATCCATTGCCTTCTGAATCTCTTCTTCCGTCCTGGTATCTACAGAAGAAGTGGCCTCATCCAGAATCAGGATCTTATTATCTGCAAGGATTGCCCTGGCAATGGTCAGCAGCTGTTTCTGCCCCTGAGAGATATTGCTGGTCTCTTCGTTCAATACCATCTGGTAACCGCCGGGCTGTGCCATGATGAAATGATGTGCATGAGCGGCTTTCGCTGCTGCAATAACTTCCTCATCTGTAGCATCCAGACGGCCGTAACGGATATTTTCCATGATCGTACCGTGGAACAGCCAGGTGTCCTGAAGCACCATGCCGAACAGCTCTCTTAACTCACTTCTGTTAAAGTCCTTTACATTGTGTCCGTCAATCAGGATCTCACCGGAGTTCACATCGTAGAAACGCATCAGCAGCTTGATCATCGTGGTCTTTCCGGCTCCGGTAGGTCCTACGATAGCTACCTTCTGCCCTGCTTTCACTACGCCGTTAAAGTCATGAATGATCATGTGGTCAGATGTATAACCGAAAGCCACATGACGTGCTTCTACATTTCCCTCAACCGTGCTGATATCCACAGGATGCTCCACGGTCTGATCCTCCTCTTCTTCATCCAGGAATTCAAAGACACGCTCTGCTGCTGCCGCGGAAGACTGCAGCATGTTAGTTACCTGGGCGATCTGCTGGATCGGCTGAGTAAAGTTACGTATATACTGGAAAAATGCCTGGATATCACCTACCATGACCTTTCCCTTGATCACCATAAATCCACCTAAAAGAGCAACCATAACATAACCCAGATTTCCCACGAACTGCATAATGGGCATCATCATGCCAGAGAAGAACTGGGAACGCCATGCAGAAGAATAAAGTTTCTCATTGGTCTTCTCAAACTCTTCTACTACATCAGCCTGTTTATTAAACGCCTGGACCACATTATGTCCGCCGTAGATTTCCTCTACCTGTCCGTTAACCTCTCCCAGATATCTCTGCTGTGCCTGGAAGTATTTCTGGGAATGCTTCATCACATTGCCAATGATCAGCATAGAAACCGGCAGAATCAGCAGGGCGGCAAGGGTCATAGGAATATTGATGGAAATCATCATCACAAACACACCGATCAGCATGGTAACCGAAGTGATCAGCTGTGTAAAACTCTGGTTGATGCTGGTCTGCAGGGTATCCACATCGTTGGTGATGCGGGAAAGGATCTCTCCATGGGTCCTGCTCTCAAAATATTTCAGCGGGATCCTGTTGATCTTGGAGGAAATATCCTGTCTCAGATTGTAAGTAACATTATTGGAGATCCCGGTCATGATAAATCCCTGGATAAAGGAGAATACCGCACTGACCAGATACAGACACAGGGCTCCCAGCAAAATCATCCCGATCTTGCCGAAATCTATACCGTCTCCGCCGCTGATCTTTGACACAATTCCGTTATAAAGCTCTGTAGTGGCTTTTCCCAGAATCTTCGGTCCCACAATATTGAAAATGGTACTTCCTACAGCAAAGATCATCATGACAGCAAGCTGAATCCGATATCTCTTCATATAGATCAACAGACGTTTCATAGATCCCTTAAAATCCTTTGCCTTTTCGCCGGAGGGACCGCCGGCATGTCTCATAGGTCCTCTTGGTCTTGTATTACTCATTGGCTAACTCCTCCTCTGACAGCTGTGACATGGCAATCTGGCGGTAAATGTCACAGGATTTTAAAAGTTCCTTATGAGTTCCCTGGCCCACTACATGCCCTTCATCCAGAACTAAGATCTTGTCTGCGTGAAGGATGGTGCTGATACGCTGCGCCACGATCAGAGTGGTGGCATCCCTGGTTTCTTTCTTCAGCGCTCTTCGCAGAACCACGTCTGTCTTATAATCAAGGGCAGAAAAACTGTCATCAAAAATGTAGATCTCCGGATTTTTCGCAATGGCCCTGGATATAGACAGCCTCTGTTTCTGCCCGCCTGACACATTAGTGCCTCCCTGGGCAATGGGTGACTGCACTCCGTCTTCTTTCTCCTGGATAAAATCCCAAGCCTGAGCGATCCTTGCTGCCCGTTCTACCTCTTCCGCAGATGCATCATCTTTTCCGTAGCGGATGTTGGAATCAATAGTTCCGGAGAACAGCACGCCTTTCTGCGGCACATAACCGATACGGTCTCTCAGATCCGCCAGTTTCATTTCCCGGATATCCACTCCGTCCACCAGGATTTTTCCTTTTGTCACATCGAAGAAACGGGGAATCAGATTTACCAGGGTGCTCTTTCCGCTTCCTGTACTTCCGATAAAAGCAACGGTCTCTCCTTTTCTTGCTGTGAAGTTGATATCCGTTAAAGTACATTCTTCGGCACCGGGATAAGCAAAATCTACATGATCAAAGACTACTTCACCTTTTCTGTCTTCCCTTGGTCTTGCCTCACCTTCTCCGTCCCGGATACTGACTTTTGCCTCCATTACTTCATTGATACGTGTTGCGGCAACAGAAGCTCTTGGGATCATAATGGACATCATAGTGATCATCAGGAATGCCATGATGATCTGCATAGCGTACTGCATGAACGCCATCATGTTGCCCACCTGCATGGTTCCGTCATCCACTGCGTGAGAACCATTCCACACGATCAGCACTGTCACTCCGTTCATGAGAAGCATCATAACCGGCATCATAAAAGTCATACACCGGTTGACGAACAGGTTAGTCCTCATCAGGCTTATATTGGCATCCTCAAACCGTTCTTCTTCATGCTTCTCTGTACTGAAGGCACGGATGACGGAAACACCTGTAAGAATTTCCCTTGCAACCAGGTTCAGATTATCTATGAGATACTGCAGTTTTTTAAATTTAGGCATTGCCAGTTTAAAAAGAAATCCCACAAACAGAAGGATCACAATGACTGCCAGCGCCAGAATCCATGTCATGGACGCATCTGTCTGAAGTACCTTTAAAACTCCTCCGATTCCCAAAATGGGTGCGTAAAGTACAATACGGAAGATCATGGCAAACAACAGCTGTACCTGCTGCACATCATTGGTGCTTCTGGTGATCAGGGACGCTGTGGAAAAGTGGTTCAGCTCCTCACCAGAAAAAGAAATCACCTTCCTGTAAATACTGTTTCTCAGATTTCTTCCCAGAGTCGCGGCAACTCTTGCGGACAAAAAGGTTACAAAAATCGCTGCTGCTGCCGATAAGAAGGCAAGCCCCAGCATCTTCAGACCGGTGAACAAAATATAATCTGTCTGTACCTTATCCATATCTTTACCCTGCGCACTGTATTCACTCTGCACAAAGGCAACTGCACTCTGGGTCACAATGGAATCCGGCATTTCTTCAAACTTTTCTCCCATCTGCTCCCGGATCTGTTCTATCTGCCCCGGGGGCATCTGCGCAAAGACCTGGAAGAGATCTGCGTCCTGGGGCAGGTTCATCTGTTCTTTTACTGCAGTCACCTGTTCAGAATCCCCGTTCTCGATTCCGTAAACGATCAATTCCGGAATTCCCAGAACCCCATTCAGGTTCTCTCTTTCTTCTGCTGAGATATCCTTTAATGTATACATGTCCCCGTCTGAGGTATAAGCTTCTTCTATGCTATGGGCGTCTGCCTCTTCTGCAAACAGCAGTACTTTCTCCATAGTTTCGCTTCTGATGGTGTCCGGCACTCCGTCCTCCACACCTTTTTGCTGGATTCCCACATTCACGATTTTGGAAGTGTAATCCGGCAAAGATAAGTCGCAGAACGCCTGTAAAAATAAAAGAACAAGGATCATCACCAGATAATACCATCGTTCTTTCATATAATGAAACATCTTTAACATCTTGTCACTCCTTCCAGATTATCTGTCATCTGCTTAAAAAAGCGTTTCATCAGGCATAGTTCGCTTTCTGAAAATCCCCGAAACAGGGCTTTTTCATTTTCTTCAATGTACATCTTCGCAGTTTCTGTCAGCCGTCTTCCTTTTTCCGTGAGATAGATCCGCATCACCCGCTGATCCTTCTCATCGTTTTTTCGTTCCACCATACCAGCTTTTTCAAGACGTTTTACAGACACTGCAACAGTGGGTGCACTGATTTTCAGCATTTCGGAGATTTTCTTCTGACTGATCCCCTCCTGCTTTCCCACCAGACAGATCAGCGGAAACTGCCTGGGATGAATCTCTGTCTCTTTCATCATAAGGAAAATCTTGCGAAAATACAGATGCGTCAACCTGACAAACAGGCTTTGCAGACTGTCATCATTTTCATCTGTATACATTTTCTTCCTCCTCTCATTAGTTAGTCGACTAACATATAATACGGCGGTTTATCATAAATAGCAAGTATTATTTTTCTATTTTACAATTTTTTTATAAATATATCACAAATTATTAATTAGATATCTAAGTATTTTTCAACGCCTCTCCCACAAAAATATACCTCTGTAAAGCAAAAAGAAACTGCTGAACCAGTACCGGAAAACTCCGTACCTTCTGGTTACAGCAGCCTCTTATTTTTCCTGCTTTTTCTTTTTTCCTGACAAGACCGGCCACATAGTACAGAGCATGGTGACAAAGCTTGCCGTTCCTCCGATGAAATTGGAAATAGGCTCTGCCAGGAACACGCCGTTGACTCCCAATCCTGCCACATTAGGCAGCCATAAAGTGAGGGGGATGACGATCACAGCTTTTCTCAATAAGGAAAAGAAGATCGCGTGCTTTGCTTTCCCAAGCCCAGTAAACACGCTCTGTCCTGCAAACTGCAGAGACATGAAGCAGAATCCAAAGAAATAAATCCTCATGGCAGGAACCCCAAGACGGACCATTTCCTCTCCTCCATTGAACATAAGGATAAATGCTTTGGGAATAATCAGTGTAATAATCCATGCAATCGTAGTATATCCCATACAGATGGCTGACATGATCTTGATGCAGGATTTTACTCTTTTGTATTCACCTGCGCCGTAATTATATCCCAGTACCGGCTGCGCTCCCTGAGTCATACCGCTTGCAGGGACACTGAGCACTTCACGCACTGAGTTCATTATGGTCATGATTCCCACATATATATCCCCGCCGAAAGATTTCAGGGTAATATTGCACACAATCTGTACGCCGCAGTTGGTAGCAGACATAATAAATCCAGAAAGTCCCAGCGCCAGGATATCCCGCATGCAGGAAAAATCCGGCTTCATGCTGGAAGCCTTCAGCTTCAGAAGCGTCTCCTTTCCTGTCAGAAACAAGACGATCCACAGCGCCGACGCCATCTGTGAGATTACTGTGGCAATAGCCGCACCCTTTACTCCCATATGAAATCCAAAAATAAACACCGGGTCCAGGATAATATTCAGTACAGCTCCGATAAGCACTGTGAACATCCCCGTCCTGGCAAATCCCTGACAGTTGATAAACCCGTTCATACTCAGGCTGATCATCACAAACACAGTTCCCATAAGGTAAATACTGATGTAGTCATCTGCGTATCTGAAAGTGGCATCACTGGCTCCCAGCGCATATAAAAGAGGCTCCTTTGTAAGAAGCCCCACTGCGATCAGCACGACTCCCACTGCCAGAGCCATGAGAAAGGAATTTCCCACAATCTGTTCTGCCTTCTTCTCATCGCCTTTTCCTCTGGCAATGGAGCAAAGAGGCGCTCCTCCTGTCCCAATCAGGGAGGAGAATGCCGTAATAGCCGTAATAATGGGAAACGCCACACCAACTCCTGTCAGTGCGTCAGAACTGGCGCCGGGAATCCTTCCGATATACACCCGATCTACAATATTGTACAGCACATTAATGAACTGTGCCACAACCAGAGGAAGGGAAAGCCTGAGAATATTTCCCAGCACACTTCCCTTTGAGAAGTCATGCTCTTCCTTCCCCAGTGTATGTAATTTCTTTGAAAGATTCACATCTTTTCCCGCCTTTTCTTTCTTTAATTACTTCTGCCTGTAGGTGCTGAGGAAGTCCGCCAGCTTTCCTGTGGCAATTTTCAGGTCCTCCACCCTGGGCAGATACACGATACGGAAATGATCCGGTTTCTCCCAGTTAAAGCCCTTTCCGTGGGTAACCAGCACTTTCTTTTCTTTTAAGAAATCCAGAGCAAATTTCTCGTCATCCAGGATATGAAACTTCTCTGTGTCAATCTTGGGGAAGATGTAAAAAGCTGCTTTGGGCTTCACTGCCGAAAGTCCGGGAATATCGTTGATCGCCTTGTATATATACTCTCTCTGCTCATAAATCCTTCCTCCGGGCACCAGATATTCATTAACACTCTGGTAACCTCCCAGAGCCGTCTGCACGATCGCCTGTCCCGGCACATTGGAACAAAGACGCATGTTGGAAAGCATGTTCAGCCCTTCAATATAGCCCTTTGCCTTTTCCTTTGCACCGCTTAAAACCATCCAGCCTACCCGGAAACCTGCTACCATATGGGACTTGGAAAGTCCGTTTAAAGTAATACAGAATACATCAGGAGCCAGAGATGCAATCGAAGTATGCTCAATGCCGTCCATCACCAGGCGGTCGTAAATCTCATCGGCAAAAATCATCAGTTCATGTTCCCTTGCTATCTCCACAATCTGCTCCAGGATCTCTTTGGGATAAACCGCGCCTGTGGGATTGTTTGGATTGATGATGACAATGGCCTTTGTCCTGTCCGTGATCTTACTCCTGATGTCTTCCAGGTCCGGATACCACTCAGACTGCTCATCACAGATATAATGCACCGGCTTTCCTCCCGCCAGAGAGACACAACCGGTCCACAGCGGATAATCCGGAGAGGGAACCAGAACTTTATCTCCGTCGTCTAAAAGTCCCTGTGTGACCATGTTGATCAGTTCGCTGACTCCGTTTCCTGTGTAGATATCATTGATCGTCACACCTGGTATTTTTTTTATCTGGCAATACTGCATAATAGCCTTGCGGGCGGCAAAGACTCCTTTTGAGTCGGAATAGCCCTGAGAATCCCGAAGGGTATAGATCATATCCAGTATCACTTCCTCAGGGGCTGAAAAGCCAAAAGGCGCGGGATTTCCGATATTCAGCTTTAATACATTGATCCCGCTCTCCTGCATACGGTTGGCTTCATCCAGAACCGGTCCTCTCACATCATAGCAAACGCCGTCCAGTTTCGATGATTTGTCAAATGTTCTCATAGCTCAGCCCTCATTTCTTTCACATTATTTCTGATAATCGGAAACTTGCAGAATCTGTTCCGATTATCCATGGCAGCAGACAGTCCGCAAAGCGTTCTGTCTATTGTTTCTAAATTTTATCACTTTAATATATGGAAATCAATCTGTTTCGCCATGAATTTTCCTGAAATATTCCTGAATCTGCTTTTCATAGCCGTTCTCTGTGGGAAAATAAAACTTTCTTCCTGAAAGTTCCGAAGGCATGTACTGCTGCTCCACAAAATGGTTCGGGTAATCATGGGCATAGAGATAGCCCGTTCCGTGTCCCATTTTGCCCGCACCTTTGTAATGGGAATCCTGGAGATGGGGAGGCACGGTTGTCCTGGTTGTCTTTACCGCCTCCATAGCGTCAAAGACTGCCATGCATGCCGCGTTGCTTTTAGGCGCGCTTGCCACATAAGTCACTGCCTGGGCAAGAGGAATCTGCGCTTCAGGCATGCCAAGCCTCTCCACTGCCTGGGCAGCGGCAACAGCCACCTGCAGTGCCTGAGGATCTGCATTTCCCACATCCTCTGCTGCGCAGATCATGATCCTCCTGGCAATAAACTTAATATCTTCTCCTGCGTAGAGCATTTTTGCCAGATAAAAAACCGCTGCATCCGGGTCAGAGCCTCGCATACTCTTGATAAAGGCAGAAACCGTATCATAATGATTGTCTCCTGTCTTGTCGTAACGCACCACGCGTTTCTGGATACACTGGGAGGCAGTCTCAAGGGTAATATGAATCCTGCCGTCCCCGCTCTTTTCCGTGGTAAGGATTCCCAGTTCCAGGGCGTTTAATGCAGCTCTGGCATCTCCTCCGGCAATATCAGCCAGAAATTCCTCCGCATCCTCCTCCAGAACCGCGCCATAACTTCCCATTCCCTTTTCTTTATCAGTCACCGCACGCCTCAAAAGAGTCTTGATATCCTCCTTTGAGAGCGGCTTTAATTCAAAAATAATAGAACGGGAGATCAGAGCGCCGTTTACCTCAAAATATGGATTCTCCGTGGTTGCCCCTATAAGGATCAGCGTTCCGTCCTCCACAAAGGGAAGAAGATAATCCTGCTGCCCTTTATTGAAACGGTGGATCTCATCAATGAACAGTATGGTCTTCCTGCCGTACATGCCAAGGTACTCCTGAGCTTCCTTTACGACTTCCTCCATATCCTTTTTTCCTGCCACCGTGGCGTTCAGCTGTTGAAACCGGGAACTGGTAGTATTGGCGATCACTTTTGCCAGAGTCGTCTTACCTGTGCCCGGCGGTCCATAGAAAATCACGCTTCCCAGCTTATCTGCCTTGATCGCCCGGTAAAGCAATTTATCCTTTCCGATAATATGCGCCTGTCCTACCACTTCTTCCAGGGTCGCCGGACGCATCCTGGACGCCAGAGGAGATTCATTTTCCAGCGTCTGTTCTTTCATATAATCAAATAAATCCATTTGTACTCTCCTATTCCAGCAGCAGTTCATCTACTGTCACAAATTCATACCCCTGTCCGCTGAGGATATCAGCAATCTTAAGCGCAGCCTGGACAGAGGAGTCAAAAATATCATGCATTAAAATAATATCACCTTCTTTTACATCTTTCACTACTGTTTTTACAATTTTATCAGTGTTTTTTGTAGTCCAGTCTCTGGAGTCCACATTCCATGACACCGGAATCATGGTAATCTCAAAATCCAGGTTTTTTTTCCATACTCCGAAAGGCGGGCGGATAAAAGCCGTATATTTGCCTGTGACCTCGCAGATTTTCTCACAGGTTTCCTGTATCTCTTCCTCCACCTGCTTCTCTGAGATTCCTGTCAGTTTTACATGATGATAGGTGTGGTTTCCGATTAGATGTCCTTCTTCCTCCATGCGCTTTACCAAAGCTTCCTTTCCTTCTATGTTCTTTCCGATCAGAAAAAAAGTAGCACAGATTTTTCTTTCTTTTAATCCATCCAGAAGTTTCTCTGTATAAACCGGATGAGGTCCGTCATCAAAGGTCAGGGCTACTTTGGGCTTTTCCCCGGAAGACATCTCTGTCTTATCCGGCACCTGTCCTGCCATCTGCCCTGCCGTCTCCTGTGCCGCCCGAAGAGCACCTTCCATATTCTTTTGTGACAGGGCAAAGATCACTGCCGCTGCAGCTGCCGCCAGCCAAAGTTTCCTCCGCATTTTTCTCCACCTCAAAGAGCCCTGTTCCTTCTATTCTATTATCCTTATTTCTTCCTCATTCCTTTTTTCCTGCCATTTTCCTTGACAGATCTCCCTCCTGCCATTACAATGTTTCTGAATCTTGATAAAAGGAGTCTTATATGAATCGTGATAAAAAAACCATAGGAATTCTCTGTGTCCTTGTGGCTGTCCTTCTGGTCTTCGCCTGGCTGTATCAGAAAAAAACTTTTTCACCAGATGACGCTGAACCTGTGACGGCTCAGGGATTTAAACTGAACACCATTGTCACCGTCACTTTGTATGACTCTGACGATGAAGATCTGGCTCAGGAAGCTTTGGATCTGTGTGACAAATACGAAAAACTGTTCAGCCGTACTTTATCCTCCAGTGAGCTTTATCAGCTTAATGAAAGAAGCCTGCCCTCTTCGGACGGCTGGTATACGCTGTCTCAAGAGACTGCGGACCTTATTGAGACCGGGCTTTCTTACAGTTCTCTGTCCCAGGGGGCTTTTGATCTTACCATAGAGCCTGTATCTTCTCTGTGGAATTTTACTTCTGAAGAAAAAGTCGTTCCGGATAAATCTGCTGTAGAAGCGGCGCTTCCTCTGGTGGACTACACAAAAATAACACTGAACGGAAATCATATCCGCTTTGACAGTCCGGATATGGGGCTTGATCTGGGGGCTGTAGCAAAAGGCTACATTGCGGATCGTATCAAAGATTTTCTTGTAGAAAAAGGGATAAAAAGCGGTATCATCAACCTGGGCGGAAATGTCCTGTGCATCGGCGGACGGACGGACGGCACTCCTTTTAAAATAGGTATACAGAAACCTTTTGCCGACCGGAGCGAAACCCTCTGTACTGTAGATATCTCTGATAAGTCCGTAGTATCTTCCGGTATCTATGAACGCTGCTTTGAACTGGACGGTCAGTTTTACCACCACATTCTGGACCCTTCCACCGGATACCCTTATGACAACGGGCTGGTATCTGTGACCATCATCTCAGATAAATCCGTGGATGGAGACGGATTAAGCACCACCTGCTTTGCCCTGGGACTGGAAAAAGGTCTGGAGCTGATCAACAGCCTGGAAAATGTGGAAGCTATCTTCATAACAGAAAATTATCAGATCCACTACAGTGATGATTTTCAGGATACCGTTGCGGTATCCTGAAAACAGGCATGAAAAGGAAAGGAACGCTCACATATAACGGGTCCATACAAAAATCCTGCACTAAGAGGCGGTACACGCCATCTCAAGTGCAGGATTTCTTTTTAATAAATGCTGAGTATCATATAAATAAATCCCAGGGAAAGCAGTTCTGCGGGAAGACCTCGGTAGGCGCTTCCTGTCCTGGCAAATTTCAGTGTTTTCTTTACAGAAAAGAAAAGTATGCAGGATACTCCTATAGTCCAGGCTGCCCCGATGATTCCGCCGAAACTTACCATCTCAAATGGTCTGGCAAAAACAATCATGGGAATTGCCAAAAACCAGCTCTGACTCTCCGTACATTTTTTCTTCAGGATTCCATTGGTGAAGGCAAGTGCCATTCCAGCTGCCAGAAATCCGAAAATATAGCTTCCAAAACTTTTTGCCTGGAAAGAAGCCTGGTAAAGGGTGTATCCAAAGATACTGCCCCCTGTGAGAAATTCTCTCGCAGCCGCCAGTAAAATCCCCAGTCCCCATACAAAAGCAGATTCCCAAAAAATCCCGTCATAATCTGCCTCCAGACGGTTCATCAGCACATGCTTTGCAGCCAAAAGCCCGATAATAAAAGTCATGATCCAAAGCTGAATTGAAATTTCTGTACCCACTGCCGCAAATCCCAGATAAAAAGCAGAAGCGCAGACCGCCCCTGTTCCTATGCACACGCTCAGGCGCAGGCTCCACAGGGGCACTGCATTTTCAAGCATATTTTTCAGAAATTCCGCCAGCACAACGGACAGTATGACCAGTATGCCGGAAAGAAAAGCTTCCTTCATACCGCCGGAGAAAAGTATCAGACCCAGGGCAAACGCCTCTGCCGGATATTTTACTTTCATAACCTCTGTCCTCCGTTTTCTATCTCACTGTTTTTAAAAATTCATAGGCTGCGTTGATTCCTGTCACTGCCGCCGTGGAGGAAATCGTGGCGCCGGACACTGCATCCACCTGTGTTCCTTCCTGAGATGCAGCAGTTTCTGATTCCGTGCCTGCCGCCTGATCGATACACTGCTGTACCAGGCTGATAAATCCAGTAACAGCAATACTTACGCCGGATACTGCATCCGTCTTTCCCTGATTATCTGTAGTCAGAAAACCAAGTGACTGATTTTTCACCACTGCATCAGCTAAAGCCTCTGCCTGTTCCTTCCAGGTAGGACCATCTTCCGTCATCACATACTGCCCGTTTTCAGAAAGCACACTCTTTTTATTTCCCTCTGCATCAATAGAATCCCAGTTTACTTCTGTGATTT
>CALWHD010000023.1 GCA_944380235.1 uncultured Blautia sp. | reverse complement strand
GAGCTGAACTGGGGTCTGTTTAACTATCCTTCAGTAGAAGGCGGCGCTGATTCTGCAAGCGCATATGCAGGTGCTAACTCTATCGCAGTTACAAAATACAGTGAGAATCAGCAGGCTGCATTTGATCTGGCAACCTTTATTACATCCGGTGAATATGACCAGAAGATGGCTGATACAGCAGGACAGATTCCGGCTGATCCGTCAAACACAGCTCCTGCATCTCAGAATGGTACTGTTGAAGTTCTGAATAATACAACCTCTCCTCTGACATGGAACATGGGTCTGAATGCAAATGCAGATTTACTGTCCCAGATTCAGGAAATCGTTGTAAAACTGTATGAAGGCAGCTATGATACAGGTGCTGACTTTGCAGCAGCTCTGGATGCTTTATACTAAAAAATTCTGAACTGACCGGAGGTGACGCTGTTTCAGCGTCACCTCTTTATTCTTCACCATAAGGGAAAATCCATTGCCTTTAAGTATGATTAAGAAAGGTGATATAGAAAATGAAAAGAAAGAAATCATTTATTATCGCATTTATTCTTCCCTGTCTTCTGAGTCTTCTCATTATGTATCTGTATCCGGTAATCCGAACGGTACTCATGAGTTTCTTTGGCATTGAAAGTGTAACTGCTTCTGTGTCAGACTGGACTTTCAACGGGGTTGATAATTATATTAAGATATTCGGCAGCCCTACGTTTCAGAGAGCTATGACAAACATGCTGCTGATCTGGCTGGTAGGCGGCATTATTGTCCTTTGCTTCGCACTGCTTTTTGCAGTTATTCTTACCAGCGGCATCCGCTTTAAGAAATTCTTCCGTGCGGCAATCTACCTGCCAAACATCATCAGTGCCGTTGCACTGGCAACCATGTGGATCCAGTATATATACAACCAGGATTACGGCCTTCTGAACCAGCTCCTGGAAGCTGTGGGACTGGAAGGAAAAAACTGGCTGGGAACTGACATGAAGTTCTGGGCAATGCTTTTTGCATTCTGCTTTGGAGCAGTAGGTTACTACATGCTGATCTTCATCAGCGGAATTGAGCGTATTCCTGCTGATTTATATGAGGCGGCTACCATCGACGGAGCTAACAAAATCCAGCAGTTCGGCAGTATCACTATGCCTCTTCTGCGCAGTATTTTTAAGACAAACATTACTTTCTGGAGTGTAAACTGTATTACATTCTTCCTCTGGTCAAAGATGTTTGCTCCGGTCAGCACAGAGGCATCTACTATTGTACCGGTAGTTTATTTGTATGATACAGTATTCGGTACTACAGGAAACGTGCAGAGAGATGCCGGAGCCGGCGCTGCTATTGGTGTTGTACTGGCTGTCTTTGTAGGACTTATTTACTTCATCATGAATAAGCTGATCAAAGACGATGATTTAGAGTTCTAGTGACAAGCGGCACGTAACGCAGAATGGAGTGAAAAAATGAGTAAGAAAGAAAAAGTTGTATATAAGGAGAAGATCAACTGGAAGAAAGAGGCGGCCCTTCTTCCCGGCTACCTGATCGTGCTCATCTGGATTGCCTTTACGGCGGCTTTCCTTATCTGGATTCTGGCAGCCAGTCTTTCCACTTCCAGAGAAATCTTTTCCGGAGCCGTATTTAAATTTGAAAGCGGTTTTCATTTTGAAAATTATGCAAATGCATGGAACAGCAGCAATGTTTCTGTGTTCTTCATGAACTCTCTGTTATACTCAGTTGTTTCCTGTGTGGCAGTTATCCTGATTTCAGCTCCCGCCGCTTATGTATTATCCAGATATATATTCCTTGGAAACAAACCCATCAAGACAAGTCTGATCCTTGCTATGAGTATTCCGGAAGTTATGATCATCATGCCGATCTACGCGCTGACAGCGCAGTACCATATCAGAGGAAGAATCCTGCTGATGGTTCTGTATATTTTTATCCGCGTACCGTTTACGACTACCTACCTGCTGAATTTCTTTGCCAGCTTGTCAAGAAGCTATGAAGAAGCGGCAGCTATTGACGGATGTACGCCGGGCAAAACTTTCTGGCAGATTATGCTGCCTCTGATTCAGCCGGCAATCGTAACAGTTACTATCTTCAACTTCCTGAGTGTATGGAATGAATTCTTCATGGCACTTATTTTTGCAACATCAACAGAGATGACACCTGTTGGCGTTGGATTGCTTCAGATCGTCAACGGTATGAAGTATACCGGAGATTACGGCGGACTGTTTGCAGCAGTTATCATTGTATTCTTACCAACCTTCCTGCTTTATATCTTCCTTTCCGAGAAGATTATTGCCGGTGTTACAGGCGGCGGTGTAAAAGGTTGATGAAAAAAGCCTCAGGATATCCTGGGGCTTTTTGTGTGCAGACATAAAGGAATAGAAATGACAAAAAAACAAAAATTTAATGCAAAGAAATTTTTCGGAATTCTGATAAGATAGTATACAGATAGTTTGAATGAAAGGGGATCATAAAATGAAGAAACCAGTGTTGGTAGTTATGGCAGCAGGTATGGGAAGCCGTTACGGAGGATTGAAGCAGATAGACCCGGTAGACAGCCAGGGACATATTATCATGGATTTTTCTATCTATGATGCGGTGAAGGCTGGATTTGAAAAGGTTATTTTCATTATCAAAAAGGAAAATGAGGCGGATTTTAAGGCTGCAATCGGAGACAGAATGAGTAAGGTGATCCAGGTAGAATATGTATTCCAGGATCTTCACAATCTTCCGGAGGGCTACCAGGTTCCGGAAGGAAGAGTGAAACCATGGGGAACAGGACATGCCATCTTAAGCTGCCTTGGAACTGTGGATGCGCCTTTTGCAGTGATCAATGCAGATGACTATTACGGCAGCCACGCATTTCAGATGATCTATGATTACCTGACTACACATGAGGATGACGAAAAGTACCGTTATACTATGGTAGGTTATGTACTGGAAAATACATTGACAGAGAACGGTCACGTGGCAAGAGGTGTCTGCGTTACAGATGAAAACAGTTATCTGCAGGAGATCAATGAGAGAACGCATATTGAGAAGAGAGGCCAGGAGACCGCATACACAGAAGATGACGGCGCTACCTGGACAGTGATCCCAGAGGGAAGCACAGTATCTATGAATATGTGGGGATTCACAGAAAGCATTCTTGTAGAATTGAAGAACAGATTCGCAAAATTCCTGGATGAGAATCTGGAAAAGAATCCATTAAAGTGCGAATACTTCCTGCCTTTTGTAGTAGATGAACTTCTGAATGAAGGGAAAGCTACTGTGCAAGTATTAAAATCTCTGGACAAATGGTATGGAGTGACCTATAAAGAGGATAAACCAGTGGTTGTTGCGGCAATCCAGGCATTAAAAGATAAGGGACTGTACCCGGAGAAACTGTGGGAGGAAAAGTAAGCAATGGCAGAGATAACACAGGAAATAATTGAAAATTTTCAGTTTGAAGGAACTTATACAGAAGGAATTCCTTATGGAAGCGGACATATCAATGACACTTTCCGCCTGACCTTTCAGACAGAAGAGAAAACCAAAAGATACATTCTTCAGAGAATGAATAAGAGCATTTTTTTAAAACCGGAAGAACTTATGGAAAATATCGTGGGAGTTACTTCCTGGCTGAAAAAGAAGATCATAGAAAACGGGGGAGAACCGGAAAGGGAAACACTGAATCTTGTTCCCGCAAAAGATGGAAAGGCTTTTTATGTGGACGGTGACGGAGAGTACTGGAGAGTTTATCTGTTCATCGAAGGGGCTACCACCTATGACCAGGTGGAGAAGAAAGAAGATTTTTATCAGAGTGCGGTGGCATTCGGACATTTCCAGGGTCTGCTTGCTGATTACCCTGCAGAAACTCTTCATGAGACCATTGTAGATTTCCATAACACTGTGGACCGTTTAACAAAAAAAAAAAAGGCAGTGGAAGAAGATGTCTGCGGCAGGGCAAAAGATGTGCAGAAGGAGATTCAATTCGTCCTTGACAGAGAGAAACTTGCCCACGTACTGTGTGATATGCTGGCAGAAAAGAAGATTCCTTTAAGAGTTAC
>CALWHD010000022.1 GCA_944380235.1 uncultured Blautia sp. | reverse complement strand
TCTGGATGAGGAAAATCATCAGGGCGTGGCAGTTGTCAATTATACAGACAGAGAAACACCTTACACCAGAATTATTGAGCACAAACACTTTGAATTCGGTACACAGCCAAAGACAGTGATCACCAGAGAGTATCCTGCTGACTGGCAGGAGGGGATGGAGCCTTACTATCCGGTCAATGATGAGAAAAACCAGAATCTGTATCAAAAATACAAAGAGCTGGCTGAAAAAGAAGATAAAGTTTTGTTTGGGGGAAGACTTGCAGAGTACAAGTATTATGACATGGATAAAGTCATTGAATCTGCATTCCATCTGGTAGAAAGGGAACTGCAGTATGAGTTCTGAAAATAAAAAAAAGCCCCGGGTACTGGTATACGGAATGTCGGACAATCCAGGAGGAATCGAGACCTATCTTCTGAATTTGGTAAGGCAGTCACAGAATCAGGAAATCTCCTGGGATTTTGTTACTGATTTTCCTGAGATTGCCTATAAAGGAGAATTAAAGGAAGCTGGCTGCAGAATCTTCTATATACCGGCAAAGAGCAAAGGGCTTCTGAAACAGTGGAGTGCCTTTGCGGCGATTTTGAGAAAGCATCCGGAATATAAAACCGTGTATTTTAATATTTTAAATGCGGGAACTGCACTTACTATGGCAGTGCCCTGGATCTGCAGAAGAAAGATAGTAGTGCACAGCCACAATGGTTCTGCAGACAGTACCAGACTTCACAGTCTGTGTATGCCTTTTCTGGTCCATATGGCAAAAGAATTTGCGGCATGCTCTGTCCAGGCGGGAGAATTCATGTTTGGGAAAAAAATAATGGAAAAAAAACAAGTGCTTCTTGTACCAAATGCCATTGACTCTGCCAAATATGACTATAATCCTCAGATTCGCAGCAAAATGCGAAGTCTTCTGGATGTGGAAGAGAACTTTGTCCTCTGCCATGTGGGAAGAATTGTATATCAGAAAAATCCCAAAGGGCTGATCGATATTTTTGAGAAATGTTTCAGAGAAGATAACAAGTGTGTTCTCCTCTGGGCAGGAACCGGAGATATGGAAGAAGAGGCAAAAGCATATGTAAAGGAAAAGGGCCTGGAAGAGCATGTCCGGTTTCTCGGTGTAAGAAATGATATCAATGAGATCATGCAGGCGTCAGATGCATTTCTTCTGCCTTCTATATATGAAGGGCTTCCCATTGTGGCAGTAGAAGCCCAGGCAGCAGGTCTGCCCTGTTTCCTGTCGGAGACTATCAGTCAAGAAACGAAAATCATAAATAGCCTGGTGAAATTTCTGCCTCTTGATGAACTAGAGACCTGGAAGGAAGAAATTTTTCAAATAAGAGAAACAGAAAGAGTTTCCAGGAAAAAGGAAATCATAGACGCAGGATATGACTTAAATCATCAGCAAGGCAACCTGGAAAAATTACTTAAAAAAATATTATAAGGAGATTTCCATGAATAGCAGTAAGAATACGAAACGATTGTCGCAGGTCGAGATTGTATTTAAAATTTGGTTCTATCTGTATGTGATTCTTTCCACTTGTAACCTTACTTATGGAAAAGAAATCATTGCAGTCTGTATGTGGCCCATGCTTCTGCTGGGAGCAGGGCTGGTGCTCTACAGGCTGATTCATATAAAAGAATATATCCGTATGCCAAATCTTTGGATTTTGATTCTGTTTTTTGCAAGCTATCTGTTTTCTATGGTGACGAATCTGCAGTATGAGTCTAAAAAGGGATTAGTCACTATGGTATTCTGGATACTATATTTCGGCATTCTCTATACTTTCCGGGAAAGTGACAGCCAGGAAAGGGTGAAAAAAGAATTTGAGCTGATGGCAGCAGTACATATTTTCTACGCACTGATCATGACATTAATCAGCCTTGGCATGATGGCTGTCGGATATTCCAACAGTTACATTGATAAGAGTAACGGAAACTATGAAGTGTGTTCAGGATTTCATGACGGAAGACTGTGGGGGGCTTTTCAGGATCCAAATCTGGGAGCCATTGTCTGCTGTACAGCGATTGTTCTCTGTATGTATTTTATCTGGAAGAGAAGGGAAAAGCTGTGGAAGATATTTCTTTCTGTATTCATCGTCCTTTTCCTTTTGTACATTGCTTTTTCCGATTCCAGAAATGGTCTGGTAAGTATTGGTACAGGCATGGCAGTCTATGCTTTCCTGAGAGGTTTTTATAAAGAAAGAAGGCTGAAAAAGCAATGGATCAATCTGGCAGCAGCAGTGCTGGTGGGCGCAGTATGCTTCTTTATTCCCGAAGGAATTAAATATTCCTACAACTATGTGGTGGGACAGGAAGTGCAGCAGGCAGAACAGACAAAAACAGCCCAGAATCAGAGCAGTACAGAAAAAACAACAGGAAGCAGTTCCGGAAGTACAAAGAAATCCGGCAGCAGTTCCAGCTCTTCTGCTGCGAAAAAAAGTTCCGGGACAACAACTTCGAAAGGAACAGCTTCATCAGGAAGCAGCAAGAAAAGTACAGCCGCTCCTGTTAAAAGGAATTATAGCCTGGAAGGTGATATCAGCAACAGACGATTCGATCTTTGGAAAAGCGCCATTGAAGTAGGATTAAGCCGTCCACTGACAGGAACTTCTTTCCCGGGTATTGTACCCTACGCAAAGGAAAATCTGCCGGATACATATATTGTAAACAATGACCACTGGGACTACAGTACTATGGATAATGAAGTGCTGAACGTTTTTGTCTCTCAGGGATTTCCAGGGCTTCTGATTCTTGCAGTTTTGGTGATTGTTGCTATAAAATACGTATTCTCCAGGATCTGGAAACTGGGAAAAGAAGAATTCCAAAGAGCGCAGGTGCTGCTGACCTGTATTGTGATGCTGTCGGCAAGCTCTATGTTCCAGGCAACCATGTTTTATCAGAATTCCACAGATGCCAATATGTTCTGGATGTATCTGGGATATTTGGTGTTTATGCTGAAAGAGATTCCGGAAAAAAAGAATGAGAAGGTACAGGTTAAAGTATGAAAAAATATTGTGTTGTTGAAAAGGGACTTCTGGAACAGCATGCAGGTTCAAAGGCGCGGTGTGATGCGGCACAGATCCTTATAGAGAAAGGATGGGAACCTGCTTATGTAAACCCAATAAAAGTCCGGACAAATGTAAGTTACTTTGAAAGAGTCAAAGTGATTCCAGGTTTTTTAAATGACTGGAGAAAAATCTGTTCCGAAACGCGTAAAGGGGATAGTCTGCTGATTCAGTATCCCCTTGATATGTATCCGAAGGTAGCAATGCTGGCTCTGAAATATATAAAGAAGATGAAGGAAAAGGGCGTAAGGGTCCGAATGCTGATCCATGATATCGACAGTCTCAGAACTGGGGATCCGGGAGACAGAGTATGGTACCAGGAGGCGGAAAAAAGCTTTTTTCAGTTGGCAGATGACATCATTGCGCACAATGAAAAAATGATAGAGTATCTTCGAAGCATTGGACTTAGACAGCCTATAGCTTCTCTGGGGATTTTTGATTATCTGATCGACGGGGAAATACGCGAGAAAGAAGAAAACCAGGAGGCGGTAGTGATCGCCGGAAATTTATCAAGGGAGAAAGCGGGATATATCTATTGTCTTCCGGAAACCCAGGTGCATTACAGCCTATACGGTCCTAATCTGGAGAAAAATGGAATCGGCAGAAATGTTTCCTATCAGGGTTCTTTTCAGCCGGACAAGCTCCCTGAAGTTCTGAAGGGAAAATTTGGTCTGGTGTGGGACGGAGCTTTTGCAGACCATTGCGGCGGGGAGTTCGGAGAATATATGAGGTACAATAATCCTCATAAAACCTCCCTTTACCTTGCCTGTGGCATTCCTGTCATCGTATGGGAAGAGGCTGCTATTGCAGATTTTGTAAAGGAAAAGCAGGTAGGGATCACAGTAAATAATTTAGAAGAACTTCCGGAGAAGCTGGGCAGCATTACAGAAGATGTTTACAGGAGAATGAAAAAGAATACGGTTGAGGTGGGAAATCAGCTTAGAAAAGGCGGTATGCTTCAGGCAGTAATTGATAAGACAGGAGAGTAAAAAATGAAGATAAGGTCTGTAAAATTTAATTTTATCATGAATTTTATTTTGACAGCCTCCTCCATTTTGTTTCCTTTGATCACAGCACCTTATATTCTCAGGGTGCTGCAGGCAGAGGGAAACGGAAGAGTGGATTTCGCGTCATCCGTGATGACGTGTTTTATGATGTTTGCGTCCCTGGGTATTCCCACTTATGGAATCAGAACCTGTGCAAAGGTACGGGATGATAAAGAGGAATTATCCAATACAGTACAGGAACTGATGATCATCAATACCGTGACTATGGCGCTGACCTATACAGCGTTTCTGGTCCTGGTGTTTCTGGTCCCTCAGTTTGCAGAGGAGAAGACACTTCTGTTTATCAACAGTATCAGCATGGTGCTGAATGTCATAGGAGTGACCTGGTTTTACAATGCCATTGAGCAGTATGCTTATATAACCGCATGCTCGATTGCTTTTAAACTGGCTTCGATTATTTTGATGTTTCTTCTGGTGAGGAGCCCGGAAGATTATGTGAAATACGGGGCGATCACAGTATTTGCAGCTTCTGGCTCCTATATCCTCAACTTCTGGAATCTGAGAAAGCATATCCGGTTTAAAAAGACAAGGCCCTATCGGTTTAGAGTGCATCTGAGACCGATTCTGGTATTCTTCTCCATGTCAGCGGCGATCAATGTCTATACAAATCTGGACACGGCAATGCTGGGAATCATGAAGGATAAGGCAGAGGTGGGATATTATTCGGCGGGAATTAAGATCAAAAACCTGCTGGTGAGTCTTACCACTTCACTGGGGGCTGTTCTTTTGCCGCGGCTTTCCTACTATATCGAGAAAGGAGAACAGAAGGCATTTCAGGAAACAGTTTCTAAGGCATTTAATTTTGTTCTGATCCTGGGAAGCGCGGTGACCGTCTATTTTATTGTTATGGCTCAGGAAGCACTTCTTCTTCTGGGAGGAGACGGTTATTCTGCATCTGTAACACCCATGCAGATCTTGATGCCTACAGTTTTGCTTATAGGTTTGTCTAATATTACTGGAATGCAGATTCTGACTCCCTACGGACAGGAGAACAAGGTTCTGGTCTCCATTGTTGGCGGGGCAGTGCTGGATTTCATCCTGAACCTGGCATTAATACCCAATTATGGCGCATCTGGTGCAGCTTTTGCAACCCTCCTTGCAGAATTGCTGGTGCTTGTAGTACAATGTTACTATTTGAGGCAATTATTAAAAGAGATTGTAAGATATATTCCGTTTTGGAAATATATCGTTGCAGTGGGAGCAGGAACAGTCCTGATGCTGGCAGTAAAACACTGGATTCAGATTCCGCAATTGTTTTCCGGAACCGGCACACTTCAGGCGTTTTTTGAACTTGCTGTCACGGCAGTGGTGTTCTTTGGAGGTGAGGGGATCGCTTTAATCCTTGTGAAAGAACCGTTTGTAAGGGAGATGCTGGAGAAAGTGTTAGGCAGAGTTTTTGGAAAGAGGACAGGCGGTAAGTAGTATGGAAAAAATCAAAAAAATTTTAATGGCGTCAGGAAGAAAGAATAACTGGATATGGGCAGTGGGGCTGAATCTGGTATTTCTTGCGTCTATTCTTCTATTCTGTGATATTAAGTATGAGGTATCGGACGACTTTGTTATGTCCACTATAATATCCGGGGCTTATGGAAATAGATATAATCCCCATCTGATGTTTATTAATGTAATATGGGGCTATCTGCTTCTGCCTTTTTATTACTTGCTGCCGGGGATCAGCTGGTATCTGATAGCTCAGCTGCTGGTTATTTTTCTTTCTTTTACAGTGATATCTTATATGCTGCTTGAGAGATTGGAGAGACCTGTCGCGTTCCTGTTTATCATAGTTCTGCTGACAGTGTTTGCAGATGATGCGTATATCCTTGTACAGTTTACGAAAACAGCTATGATAGCAGTCATGGGGGGCGGTATTGTTTTCCTGTGGGTTTTGTTCCATGAAAAATTCCGTCCGCTTCTGATAGGTGCTGGACTGCTTTGTCTGGCGGGGACGCTGATACGGTTTACGACTATCTATATAGCGGGAGGTTTTTTCCTGATTGTATTGGTCGTGGAATTTTGGAGATTGATCAAAGAAAAGAAATGGAGAAAATTTATTCAGACTGTAATAGCAGGAACGATTTTGATTGTTTTAGCTGTTGGAATGAAGGCAGCAGATACGTATATTTATGAACAGGATGAGGAATATGCGTTTTATAGGGAATATGGAACAGCCAGAGTATCGGTAGTTGATAGCAGCGATTATGGATATGATGCATATAAGAATGAAATGGAAAGTTTAAAAGTCACGGAAAATGATTATAATATGGTAAGAGCTTGGAATTTTGCAGATAATGATTATTTTTCTAGTGATCTTTTAACTGCGATTGGTAATACTATTCAAAAGTATAAAATAGATACTGGTATTTCGAAAGAAAGTATTATT